>CAMWTF010000184.1 GCA_947177105.1 uncultured Lachnospiraceae bacterium
TACAGTCCATGGCCACGTTGCCGCCGCCTACCACCACCACTGTCTTATCCTTAAAGTCAGGCATAATCTCATCACCGATACTGCGGAGCATTTCCACTGCGGATATAACGCCCTTGGAATCCTCTCCCTCAATGCCAATCTTCTTATCTGTATGCGCTCCGATTGCCACATGTACGGCATCGAACTCTTCTCTCAGCTTTTCAAAAGGAATCTCCCCTTCTTCATTGCCAATCCTGGTATTGAGCCTGACCTCCACCCCGGTAGAAAGAATGACATCAATATCCTCCTGGAGACGCTCTCTGGGGAAACGATAGCTGGGAATACCATAACGGAGCATGCCGCCCAGCTTACTCTTCTCCTCAAAGACTACCGCATGATGTCCCATAAGCTCCAGATAATAGGCTGCGGAAAGACCGCCGGGACCGCCGCCCACGATAGCGATCCTCTTGCCTGTGCTTGGCGCTTTCTCAGGCACAGGCACCGTGTTGGCTCTGGCATTGTCCACTGCCATACGCTTCAGACCTCTGATATTGATGGAGCTGTCGATCATATTGCGGCGGCATCTCGCCTCGCAGGGATGCTCACAGATCAGGGCGCACGCCGTAGGAAAAGGATTATCCTTGCGGATCAGCTTCACCGCATCCGCATACCTCTTCTCCCTCACAAGCGCTATGTAGCCGGGGATGTCCACACCCGCAGGACACAGAGCCACGCAGGGTACAGGCTGTGTAATATGGCAGGAACACTTTCCATGCTCGATGTGATGCTTGTAATCCTTCATAAAACCGTCCATACCGGTCAGAACCATATGGGCCGCTTCATATCCAATGGCACAGTCAGCGGAATCCATAATGTTCCCTGCGGTCTCACGGATCAGATCCAGCGTCTTTAAATTGGCTTTTCCCTCCAGCACATTCTCCAGCAGATTCTGGAGTTGTCCCAATCCCACACGGCAGGGCGTACACTTGCCGCAGGTCTGCGCGTGACACAGCTTTAAAAAAGACAGCTGCAGATCCACCGGACAAAGTCCGGGAGGGCTGGCGATGATGCGTCGTTCCAGATCCTTGTACAGACGCTCTACCGTCAGCTGTGCCGTATTAGGTGTTGCGATTTTCAGTCGGCTCATTCTTTTCTCCTCTTTTCCTTTATTAATGTAGAAATCCTCAATACCGTAGTGCCTGCTTCTGTAAACATTTATGTAAGCGCTTACATTTATTGTGCTTTTCACACAAATTCACCTTTTTTAATTCTACAATATTTATCAAATAGTGGCAATACTTTTTGCAAAAGTTAAATTTTTATCTATCTCCAAAATTGTAAGTGCTTACATTCTCCTGCAGGAAAAGGGCTTCTTATGGCCTCATCCTTTATTGACCCCCAGCCTCCTCTGCGCTATACTGTAAAGAAAGTTTCCACTTTGGGAGGCAGTCCATGAACACCATCCATTTTATAGGCTACAGCGCCGTACATCCATCCGATTTCAGCTTTGAGACCACCACCGCGCCCGGACAGTATACTCTGCTGCTGGTATCCACTCCGGTGCAGTTTCTGCTGGATGGGCAATGGCTGGAATATCCCGCAGGGACGGCCATCCTCTATGGGCCGGGACAGTCCGTCTGCTACCGGGCCTGCCGGGAAACTTATCAAAACGACTGGCTGCGCTTTTCTTCTGACGATCCTCTTGTGACGCAGTTTCCGCTGAAGGGGATACCCTTTCCTGTGTCCGACACGGCATACTGTCACAATCTGATCAAGCTCCTGACCTGGGAAACCTCCCTCTCCTTTGCTGACAGTGACCGGATCCTCTCCAATCTGCTGCAGGCGCTGTTTCTGCGGCTGCGGCAGGATACCGCCCGCCGGGAAACCTCCGTCCATGCCGCCGGACTGCTCCAGCTCCACAAAAAAATCTACAACAGCCCTCACCTGCCCTGGAACATCCGCTCCATGGCCGATGAACTTCATCTCAGCGCCGGATACCTGCAGATCCTGTACAAAAAAATGTTCGGCGTCTCCTGCATGGACGACGTGATTGCCAGTCGGATCCGCATGGCCAGAGAGCAGCTGACTTACACGGAAAAGCCCATAGCCGAGATTGCCGATGCCTGCGGCTACCACAATGTAGAACACTTCTGCCGCCAGTTCCGGCAGCAGACAGGGCTTACTCCCAGCGCCTTCCGCCGCGGCGCCCCAAATACCCTCTCCGCTTTGGCAGAGAAGAAAAAAGAGACGTCATCAGATATTTCTTCCGATGCCGTCCCATATCCCAAATACGCCGCGCCCACCCCTTTTATCAGTTTGCCCCACTACAATGTGGCAGGCTCGGACATGCCCTCTGACGTTTTAGATTCTGAGGGGAACATCCTTCCGCCTCATACTGATGAAAATTGAACCGTCAGCTGAGCGCCAGTCGGGTTTTCACCTGACGGTAACTCTCCCGCAGATCCATCTCCTCCGTCAAATCCAGAACGGGGGCCCCGTCCATGTCAAAATGCACCCTGCGGATGCCGCTGCTGCGTACACCCTCCGCGCCGGGCCGGGCGTGATAGGTGTTCCAGAGGACGCCTTCCTCATCCTCCACATATGCATTGTGCCCCGTTCCATACTCTCCTTCCACGCTGCGGGAAGTCAGAATAGGATAGTTATTCTTGCGCCAGTTCTCCCGCCGCAGCAGATCCTTTCCCCGCTCTATGACCAGGTAACTCACCACATAGGAGGTGTCCACCGCCGCCGCGGAAAAGGTCACATACAGCCTGTCTCCCGCGGGAAGCGCATAGGGGCCCTCCTCCACAAAAGTATGGTTGTTGGCCCAGCCATAGTCCGGCTTTGACAGTACCACCGGCTCCGAGGCCAGCCGCCAGGGTTCTCGCGCGTCCAGCTTTGCGATATACAGCCAGGCTCCCAGATCCTTTGGCAAAAACTGCCGCTGGGACCAGATCACATAGTACTCGCCCTCCCAGAAAAAGCAGGTCATATCCAGAGAGATGGTCTTGCCCGCCTGGCACAGATCCGTTCCATCCATTTTCACAATCCTTCTTGGGGCGGACCAGTCCTCCCGGTTCATCGGATTGCCGCCCTCCCGCAGTGCCATGATATGGCTTTCCTCCTCGTAGAAGGGGCCCGGTGTGGCGGCATGGAAAATATACAGCCTTCCCTCAATCTCATGAAATTCCGGCGCCCACAGCAGCCCTTTGATGCCCTCGTAGGTGTCGCTGTCCAGCAGCAGTACCTCCTGAGCCTGTGCCAGGCCCTCCAAGGTATCCGCCTCCCGGATATACAGCGTATGGTTTTGGTCCGCATCGTTGGTGGCGATAAAATAGTATCTGCCTCTCCAACGGGCCACGCAGGGATCGGCGCGGTTAAGGGCCACGGGAAAAGGAAACCGAGGGCGGTAAATCTCTCCCTGTATAATCTGGTTTCCCCTCCGAAGCAAATCCGCCTTTTCCAGATTCCAGTCTATCCGCTTTCTGCAGAATGTCCCGTCATTATATCGCACCACCGCCCGGTATTTTTGCAGCGTCTGCAATATCTGCTCCCTCTGCTTCTCCTCCCCGTCCAATTCGCTTATATGGATTCTTATTTCCTGAGGCGTTTCTACGCCTACATTCACCGGGGGCAGCAGCTTGCACTGCAAATACCACGCCTCATGCTCTTTGATTTCCACCACACAGTGCGCCTCCGCGCCCTCTATATTGCCCGCCTTTCGCAGAAATTCTCCCTCCGGTTTACGGGGAATCTCTCCCAGCATGTTCCCCCTGTTTTCAGGGTCTACAATGCAGGTCAGCAAGGGTTTACCGCCGCCCCGGGCACTGCCTTCTGCTGCCGCGCCGTCCCTCACGGTCTGCTCCTGCATCATGGCCTCGGGATACAGCGCCTGGTAACAGCAACCGGACCGTTCTCTCCAGCACAGAAGATAGCAGTTACGTTTTTCATCATACTCCGCCCTCACCCAGTCCACATACTGCTCTCCCAGCTTCAAAAGTCCCAGTTCCCGATAGATTACCAGATCCTGCGTGGTCCACAGCAAAACGCTTCCCCGGCTGGTACAGTCATCCTCTCCATCGCCGCGGACGCGTACTGCCGCCACGCCATAGCCGCCGTCCTTCAGCGGGAAAACCCAAGGGTTTTTAAGACTCATGGGATTGAGAGAGCCGTCCTCATTCTCCGTCGCCAGAGCAAACAGTACACCGCTGTTATGGTTCAGGGGTCTGAAAAGCTCACCCTCCTGTAACGCCAGATGCATACTGTATGCCAATTTGGGGTCGTACAGCACATTGTCGATAGGTTTCCTGGTATAACACAATAATCTGCTCATAACTCACCTCTATTTTCGTTCCGCATTTTCCCTACATTCTATTTCCACCTGATCATGAAATTATACAGGCCGCTGCGGATGGCCTGGCTGTCATGATCCGCCCCGGGCACTTCGTACCACAGATGTTCCACCCCGTTTCGCTCCAATATCTGATGGTAGCCTGCGGGGAACTTTCCCACTACGCCGTCCTGGGTGCCGCAGCAGACCATCAAAAGCATTGGCAGCTTTGCTCCCTCCGCAAAGCGCAGCTCCTCCTCCTGCAGCTGACCCGGATGGGTCATGGCCCAGTCCTTTGCCGGGGTCAGTCCCGGCGCGGGAGAGATGGCTCCGATATAGCCAAAGAGATCCGGCCTGTTGATGCCAATGTACAGCGTCTCCCTGCCTCCCATGGAAAAGCCCAGAATACCACGATTCTCCCGGTCCGCTGCCACAGAATAATGGCTCTCGATATAGGGGATCAGGTCGGCGGTCAGCTCGTTAATAAAGTTGTCATAGGGTTCCACCTCCCGGGCGCTGAAACCCGGCTTTAATTCGGGATCCGAAGCAGCGAACATATCCGGAAATACCACTATCACCTCCCTGGCCAGCCCCTGTGCGGCAAGATTGCCCAGAATCTCCGGAATGGCATTGTTTGCGTCATCTAGCAGAGAGTATTCGTTCCCAAAGATGCCGTGCTGGAAATACAGCGTCCCATACTGCTTTCCCGGATCATAGCCCGCAGGCAGCAACACGTTGGCCCCCCGGTCCAGTCCCGTGGTCTCCGAGTGGTACGTGATATGCTCTACACTGCCATAGTCTCTTCCCGCCACGCTCTTTGCCGTTTCCTCCGGGCACAGGGCCTGTAGTTCCTTCTCTTCTCCTGTAAACTGCCAGCTGCCTATCTCATAGCTGCCCTTATCTCCCGGACCGCTGTAAAATAGAAAATACAGGTCGTGGACGCCCGTCACTTCACTCTCCAGCTGTGCTTCATAGGTGACAAATTCTTCCTGGCTTCTATTATTTTGATCTGTCTTCTCCTGCAGTATGCCCAGGGGCATATAGCCCAGCACCTGCCCCTGGAGGCTGTCTATCCGCACTTGAATCAGACCTTCCTTCCCGGCGGTATTGCGGGCGGATATCCGCAGAGTCTTAGGGCTGTTCTCCCCAAAGTCCACACCCTGCACCTTAAAAAAATCACCGCTGTCGATACCCGTCACCGCCATGCATCCCGCTCCGCCCCGGCCTCCCTGGGCTTTGGAAAGATCTATCATCTCATCCCGGCCGGAGACATCTACAGCCTTATCCTGTCCCTCCTGCATCGGGGAAAGCTCCACTGCCACGGTATCCAGGCCACCCTGCACCGCCA
>CAMWTF010000185.1 GCA_947177105.1 uncultured Lachnospiraceae bacterium
CCGCATAGGTGGAAAATTTTACATCATAGGACATGTCAAACTTGTCCACCGCCTTCATCAGGCCGATGGCGCCGATCTGGAACAGGTCCTCCGGCTCCACGCCCCTTCCCAGGAAACGCCGTACAATTGTGTGTACCAGCCCCAGGTTTTTCTCTATCAGTACCTCTCTCGCCTCTTTATCCCCTGCCTGTGATCTCTCAATCAGCACTGACACATCTTCCATAGATTCCTTTCCTCATGCCGCATTTTTTCCACGGCACTACATCAATGATTCCCCTTTCTGTTATGAGTTTTATAGGAAATTGCGATACTCCCTACCCAGGCCCTCAGTTTCCCTCTTCAATCAGCGGATAGGTGCCCAGCTTTTTCACCATGCGCACCAGCGTTCCCTGCCCCGGTTTGCTATGTACCTCCAGTTCGTCCATGAAAGCCTCCATGAACGCAAAGCCCATGCCCGAGCGGTCATACTCCGGCTTAGTGGTATACAGGGGCTCCATGGCCTGCTCCACATCCTCAATCCCTTTGCCGTGGTCCTCCACCTCGATCCGCAGCACATCTCTCTCCAGACAGCAGCGCAGCTGCACCTTTCCAGGATGGATGATCAGGTAGGCCGGCTGGCTGTTGCCATGCTTGCTGTAGCCGTACACATTGTCATAGCCGTGGATGATGGCGTTGGTCACCGCCTCGGACACGGCGGTTTTTATATCCGCCACCTCGTCCAGAGTGGGGTTTAAATGCGCCACAAAGGCGGCCACCGACACTCTGGCAAATCCCTCGTTGAGGGATACGGCGTCAAATTCCATGCTCATTTCGTTTTTCCAGGGCAGCCTCTCGACTGCGCCCGCATTTTGCTGTAACTGTTTTTCTGCTGTCATAAACCTGCTCCTCTTTTCTCCAAATTTCCCCTGCCTGCATAAAACAGGCCGATTTCCTCTTTCCCGCATATCGCAGGATACTCCTGCAACAGCCTAGTCCATAACCTCTATCAGCTTATTTAGTCCCGATATATACAATATCCTGCGAATCTGCGGGTCCGCATGGATGGCAAACACCTTGCCGCCAAAGCAGGCGATCTTTTTGTACCTGCCCATTATGATGCCGATCCCGGAAGAATCCATGAACCTTGTCTCCTCAAAATCAAAAACCACATTCTCCACCTCCTCCCGCAGTATATAGCTGTCCGCCTTCTCGCAGATATAAGACGATTTGTGATGGTCCACCTCCTCAGGAAGTTTTACCATCAGACAGTTGTCAATGATCTGAAAATCCTCCATTGCGCCACCCTCCTGTTTGAAGCTCTTTTACGAGCTTGCGTTCCGCCCTTTTTCGACATTTTCCGCATAAAAAGAGAACACATCTTTGCCGATATGTCCTCTCTTCCTTGGTAGACTATGCACATTTTTCATTAAGTATCTTATTAGTTCGCCAATTCGTTCTTTAACCTGGAAATAATTTGTCTTGCCGTAGTTGCGCGATCCCGCAGCGGGTATATTTCCACAAACTTCTCCAGGGCGGCCAAAGCCTCCTCGCTGCGGCCCACACCATCGTAGGAGCGCCCCAGCGCATAGTAGGGATCTCCGTTTTCCGGGTTATACTCCACCGCTTTTTCCAGAATGGGGATGGCCTCCTCAAATCTGCTCGCCAGATAAAGCGGATTTCCAATCTCGTAATATGCTACGCTCATATAGGGACCGATTCCGTCAAACACAAGCTGGTACAGGTTCTGGAAGGACTCTGATGTTTCCTCCAACACGACGCTATCCTTGATCTGATCCATCATATCCGCCGTCTCCTGGAAATACTGCCCTCTCTCCACGCTGGTCTCCGAATACTGCATTGCAGTCACATATTTGCCGGCTGCCACCAGGAGCTGATCCATGGACTGCAGCGTACCGTCCGTACCTGCGTACCGCTCCAACTCTCCCTGCAGTCTGGCTGTCTCCTGCTCTATCTCTTTTATCTGATTCTCCAAGTCCGCGATTGTGTTGTTCTTGGCGTCACTCTCATTGGAAATCTGATTGATCTTCTGCTGGGACTGGTTGAGCACATTGGTGCGCACGGAGGGCACCACCAAAAAATACATGACGGCTACGCCGATAACCAAGCCAAGCATAATGTTAAGCAGTGTGCCCACACCGCTGCGGCGGGGTTCCTTGACTCCTTTGGGCTGGATTAGGACCTCGTTTTCCATCTGGTAGCGCACGGCCTCCTCCCGCTCCTTGCGGCGGCTGATTTTGCCCGTCTCGTCCGGGGCCAGCATCCTGTCCACCTCCCGCATATAGGTGAGTGTCTGGATGTTGTTGCGGTCCATATCCGCGCATTTCACCAGTTCCCGCTTCGCCTTGTCCCACTGTTCACTGTCCATGTACAGCAGAGCCAGCAGCTGGTGGGCCCGGATGAACTTAGGGTTAAGGGACAAAACCTTGCGCAGCTGAATTACCGCCAGATCCTTGCTGTCCTGCCTGCAGTACACCAGCGCCTGATTGTACTTTTTGATGGTCTGGTTGATAGAGTCCAGACGGGACGCGCTGGCTTGAATCATATTGATATAGTCGTCCGCAATATTTTTTTCCGGGCGCGTATTTTTGCTGATGACCCACTCGCTGAGCGCCGCCACAGTCTCACCCATTTCAAAGTACACCAGGCCCAGCAGATTGCGGGCCTCGATATTGTTTTTATTAAACTTCAGACTCTGCCGCAGATTGGTGACGGCGCCGGTCAAATCCCTAAGCCCCGCCCTGGCCAGGCCCTCATTGTAAAACCGGTTGGATAAAATCATTATCCTTTTATATAAAGCCACATCCGCCCCACATGAAGTACAATAGTCATGCTCTGACAGGTGGCAGCCACAGTTATAACAAAACATTCTGTTCCTCCTATAAGAGTTTTAACGATTATTGTTCTTCCGTTTCCTGGACTTCCTGGATCATACGCACCAACAGATCCGCCATATCGGTCAGATCCTGGTTATATATAGACTCCTCCGCATCCTCCACCTCAAGACTGGGGCGAAATTTCTTCAGTTCTTCCTCAAAATTAATCATCGTACATGCCTTTCTATCCAAGTAACTCATGGCCCTTTTGCATTCTCCGGGCACGAGCTGTTTTAAGTTCCAATTAAATTCCGCTTTGTAATAGCGCCTTCACTTCTCCTACCAGATACAGCGAACCGGCAATATAGATTCTCTCGGGAACGGCTTTGGCTCCCCGAGATTTAAGTATGGCCCGCAATGCCTCCGGGACTGTCTCATACTGTGTCGCCGCAATGTCTGAAATATCCGCCAGCGCCCGCTCCAGAGTGTCTGGCGGCGCCGCCCTTTTATTGCTCATACGGGCTATACTCAGTCTGTCAAACAGACCGCTGTCCACAATCCGGCGCAGCATGGCGGCATAGTCCTTGTCCGCTGCCACGGCAAAAAGCAGATGCCTGCTGCCCACATGCCCATCCTCGGCCACAGACTCCAGAAACGCCCTGACGCCGTCCTCATTGTGGGCGCCGTCCACATAGACTTCCGGCAATACTTCCTCCATGCGTCCCGGCCAGAAACAGGCCGACACGCCCCTCTCCATAAGCCTTGGTGTGAGCCGCAGAGGCGCTCCTGCCGGGGCATCCGCTGTCTGTCTTTCCCGCTCCGCCAGCACCTCCAGCGCCCGCAGCGCCAGAGAGCAATTCTGAGCCTGATATCTGGCAAAAGTAGGGAGTGTTAAGCTGACACTACCATAATAACGGGAAATATAAGAAAATGCAATGTTTTTATTGCTAATTTTTGAGAATCTGTAGTCAATTCTCGACACAGAATATGCATTTGCCGACAAATGTTGCGCCCGGTCCCGGATGACCTGCCCCACCTCCTGACAGGTATCCGCATAAACCACAGGGACGCCTTCTCCTATAATCCCCGCCTTTTCCCCGGCGATGGCGGCCAGAGTGTGCCCCAGATACTCCACATGGTCCAGGCCGATATGGGTGATGATCGCCATCTCCTTGCGGCCCACAGCGTTGGTGGCGTCCAGCCTGCCGCCCAGCCCCGTCTCCAGAATACAGTAGTCCGGTTTTGCCTGGGCAAAAATAAGCATGGCCATGAAAAACAAATACTCAAAAAAAGTGGGATGATAACCCTCTCCCGCCTCCAGAGCCTGCCAGTCCAGCTGCTCGTAAACCCCCAAAAAAGCTGCCAGGAATGCCTCCCTGCCAATCATCTCCCCGCCTATCACAAAGCGCTCCCGCATGTCTACCAGATGGGGGGAAGTAAACATTGCCACCCTCCTGCCCGCCGCCTCCAGCACACTCCGCAGATAGGCGCATACGGAGCCTTTGCCGTTGGTCCCCGCCACATGAAGGATGCGCAGCCCGGCATCCGGGTTCCCCAGCCGGCGCAGGAACTCCCGGGTGTCCTCCATGGTGGATTTTTCTGAAAAACGCGGAAGGCTGTCTACATATTGTACGGCCTCTTCAAAAGAAACTACCTGCTTCATTATATTTTGACTTCCTCTTCCTGCATGATGCGTGTTTTTCCCTAAAATTTCTCTAGGAAAATAGTATCTCTTTTTTCATGCTCACCTCTGCGACCAGGGCCGTTGTTCCAAGGATGCATATTGCGTTCTCTCTTTGTCTTGCCATCTCCAATGCTTTTTCCACGTTTGCCGTACTGTTCGCAAACCACCCATTTTCCAGAGCAGTTATCTCCTGCCGCTGGGAAAATTGATAGTGGGGATTGTTCGCCCGTGTCAGAATAATATTATCCGCTATTTCCGCTATCTCCTCTATTACGCCCAGATAGTCCTTGTCGTCAGGAATCCCTATGATGGCTGTCCAGCCTTTTACATCAAGCTGGCGCAGCACTGCTTTCACAAATCTGCAGCTTACCCGGTTTATACATGCATCCAAAACAATCATCGGATTTGCGGAAACTACTTCCAGTCTGCCGGGCCAATTCATAGCAAGGAGCTTCTGCCGACACGACTTCGTATCCAAAATCCCCAATACCTTTTCACATACGGCCATGGCCAGAGCGAGATTACACGCCTGATGCTCCCCCAGCAAGGGGATTTCCATATTCGGATAGCTTCTGTCACCAACGGCAACATCCGCTTTCATTCCTTTTTGTTCATACCGGATGTTTTGGCAGTTATAATCCCTTCCAAGCACACTGGCTTCAACACCCAGCTTATGCGCCCGCTCCAATATAATCTGCAGGGCCTCCGGAGATTGTCTGCCTACAAAAACCCATTTGGTATCCCTGGTAATAATTGCCGCCTTATCCTCCGCAATTTCTTTAACAGTCCTGCCAAGCTCTCTTGTATGCTCCAAAAAAACCGGAGTAATCACCGCAAACTGGTGAGGGATCTGATTCACGTCATCATATTTTGCTCCCTTACCGCATTCAAACACATTTATGTCTGTACCACTGTCCCTGAAAAAGCACAGCGCCATCGCCGCCTGGATTCCCACAGGGCTGATATATTCCCTGTCAGACAGCCCCGCCTCCACCAGGTCAAACTTAGGTTTCAGTTCGCTCAGAACACGTGTCAATTCCCTGTCTGCAATGGTTTCCCCGTTGACGCAAAACCGCTCATTAAACTCTACCAGATGAGGACTCGTCATCATTCCAACTCTCTTTTGTGTCTGCAGGATTTGTGAAATCATACATGCC
>CAMWTF010000186.1 GCA_947177105.1 uncultured Lachnospiraceae bacterium
TTTGTATATATTGCCCACTCCCTGTGCCTTGAAAGAGGGTTTCGCAATCGCCTATTTATGAGGAATTTGATAGGGGCTGTCACCCGATAATGGTAACAGCCCCTTTAGCGTTGAGTTCCTGCAGACATAGCACCCGGCTTCTTATTGGCAGGAACGGTGTACCTACTGTGCGGGAGTCGCTCCCACCCCCGCCGCAGGCTGCGCCGTGGGAACAGGCTCCGCTGTGGGCCAGGGCAGTACCGCCTCCGCCGGCCTCTCGGGATTTTCCGCTGTCTTTTCCTCGTCCAGGCACTGCCGGATCAGCCGGTAGTAATCATTGCGCAGAATATAGGCGCTGAAATTATACCGTTCTTTTACGTCCTGCCTGGCCAGGTCCATATAAGCTGCCTGCTCTTCCTCCGTTATGTCCACTTTCCATGTGGTGGTCTTGGCTTTGCGGCTGTAGGCCACTGTGTCCGTTACAAAACTGCGGTCCATAAAAACCACCATTCCCTCCTGATCCGAGAAAATATCTCTCCCCGCATACATTCTGGAGTCATAGTCAAAGCCAAACAGATTCAGCAGCGTGGGCAGCAGATCCATGGCCCCGCACACCTTATCCACCACTACCGGCTCCTCCATGGCCGCATTCCACAGAATCAGACTGTTACGGTAAGTATCCATATCCTGAGACAGATCCCTTCCCGCCAACTCCTCATACTCCTCCTGGGTCATAGAGTAGGGATAGTGATCCGCGCTGAGACAAATCACCGTGTTTTCCAGCTGCCCGGCAGCCTCCAGCTGCTCCAGCAGATTGGCCATGGCTTTATCCAGCTCTATATGACAGGCGATATAAGCCTGGGCATTCTCCGACATATCCAGGCCCTGCACCTCCTCCTTGTGCCAGCTGGACATCCTGTTTCCTGAGAAACTATAATACATATGGCCGGATACTGTCATGTAATAAACGTCAAAGCGATCTAAGTTTACATACTCCGGCACGGTTCCCAGCATCATCTCATAGTCGGAGGCCGGCCATGCGTTCGCATGTTCCATGTAAAAAAGCCAATCCCCATATTCCTCCTCGGACAAATCTCCCAGCTTGGAAGCTTTGAAATCATAGCCCAGGTTGGGGTGGGTCCGATGACGGTCATAGTAGGACAGGGTATTATTGTGGTACGCCCAGTTGTAGACTCCCTCCTTTGCAAAAAAGCGGGGCAGCGAAAAGGCCCAGTCCATACCTATATCCGCACTCTTTCGCATACTGTGCTGCCCGTCGGGAATCAGCCCCGTGGTGTTCACATACTCTCCGTCGCTGGTGCTGGTGCTCCACAGGGGCACATAGTAGTTGTTGAACACAAAGCCGGAATTTACCATCTTGTACAGGGTGGGTGTCAGATCCTCCCTGACGGCATAGGTGGAAAAGCCCTCCGCCGTCAGAAAGATCAGGTTGTACCCCTTGAACATGCCGGTATACTCATTGCGGTTGGTGGGAGTCACTCTCCCCAGATACTCCGCCAGCCACTCCGTCTCCTTGCTGCCCTGGGAAAGTTCCGACAGCTTTGTCATATCCAGATTCCACATATTGGGGGAAGTGTCCAGCACCGGCTCCTGAGTGGCCTGCGGCTCTATGGAACCGCTTTCCAACTCCGTGCCCGGCGTCTGCTCCATTCCCGGCTCAGATACATCCGTAACATCAGACGAATCCTCACCGCCCTGAGCCAACAGGCGGTCCGGTTCCTCCCTGTCGGGACGGGGGTTCCATATCCTATCCCACATGGAAGACGCCGCCTCACCCAACTCACATGCGCTGTCCCGCTGGACCATGGAGATTACACCCATATCCTGCATCACCAGTAAGGGGTCATAAAATTCCTGATACTCCTCCGCATACAGCGTATCCAGCGCTTTCCCAATCTCCATGACGCTGACGCAGTAAATCAGCGCCACGCCTGCTATCAACCCCATACGCAGTTTTTTGATGGAGTTTAAGTAGGATAATTCCCAGGTGGTGAGGTATCTCCAAATCCCCATCCCCGCCATTGGCACCGCCAACAATAACAACAGAGGCATCGCATGGAGCAGACCCGTCAGGGCCTCCCGCCAATAATTGGTCAGCGCGTCCTTTCCTCCCAACACCATGATTTTGATCTGCAGAGGCTGCTGGAAAATCCTGTAATACACTGTCTGCACAAAAAACACCATATATTCCAAAACGACCATGATCCAGAAGGCCCTGTGCCTGTTGCGCCGGGACAGGCTGCCGCTGATCAGCGCCTGGAGGGCGGCAATCAGGGCAATTAGCCCCAGGGGAAATACAGGGTTAAAACCCACCAGGCCAAAACAGCCCAGATGGAACACGATCTCCATATAAATCAATATACCTGCATAAATCAACCAACTTGACATAACTTTTTCTTCATCCTTCGTCCCTTTAACTTACACAATATGCTGTGCTCACTTCACGCATACCACCGGATTCTTTTGTGATATGCCATTTTCAATCTTTTGATTTGGGATTGAAAACCAGGCTTGCCAGATAGCCAAAAATCAGCGCCGCGCTGGTGCCCACCGCACCCGCCTTGAAACCGCCCGCCCACAGGCCCAGCAGCCCCTGTTCATCCACGGCCTCCTTGACACCCTTCATCAGCACATTGCCAAATCCCAGCAGCGGCACACTGGCTCCGGCGCCGGCAAATTCCTGAAAGGGCTCGTACCAGCCAAATACGCTGATACAGGCTCCCAGCACTACCAGCAGCACCATAATCCGTCCAGGCATCATTTTGGTCTTTTCCATCAAAATCTGCACCAGGGCGCAGATCAGCCCGCCTACCCAAAAAGCATTGATATAATCCATTCGCTTCACTCCTTCTGAATCTGCCTTAAAGACGGCAGATTTCCTCAGAGGTAGTATCTGCGATATTCTAAAAATCTATTCCTGTGCCAAGCAGAGCGTCAAAGCGCCGGCATGTACCTGCCCGCCATGCGTAAGCATGGTAACAATTCCTTACCCCGGCATATCCACATCCGGCTCGTCAAACTCCGCCGTCACATAAAAGCCCCGGGCATTCTCCTGAATGTCAATGACTCTGCCCGCCCGGGACTTCAGTCTGCAGCGGAAGGGGATATTTCCCGACATGGCCAGGGACGGATCGATGGTATAATAATAATTGCTAGGCAGGAGCCCTTCCGTGACAGTCACATCCTGCCCCACTTCCAAAAGCCCCTGCCTCTCCATCTTAAATTCCATCCTGCGCATGCTTCTGCCGCCTTTCTATTTTGAGTTCCGCAGATTTCAGGCGTCGATCCTGCTACTGCTGTTTTGAGTTCCGCAGTATCATGACCGGCACCATCACGACACCTGATGCCTCAAATCCTTCCGAAATGAATTGTACTAGAAAAAACGAAGCAATGCAAGAGATATTCATAATCTTAATGATTTTTTATTTTTCGTAATATTTCCCGGGCTATAGGGCCTCCAACACCACGGCATGGGCAATTCCAGGCACACTTTTCCCCTCGTTGAAGCTGGTTTTGCTGAGAAGCGCGCCTGTGGGCATGAACAGCACTTTCTTCCAGTGATGTTCCTCCAGCTGCTTTAATATATAGGCGGAGAGCGTCACCGCGCTGCAGCCGCAGCCGCTGCCCCCGGCATGGGTGTCCTGGGTCTGGGCGTCGAAAATCTCAATCCCGCAGTCCATATGCTGTCTGGCAATGTCATAGCCCTTGTCCCGCAAAAGTTCCAGCAGCACCCTCTGGCCCACGCTGCCCAGATCCCCGGTGATAATCCGGTCATACTCTTCCGGCATCACATTGAAGTCCAAAAAGTGCTGCACCAGTGTGTCCGCCGCCGCCGGAGCCATACAGGCCCCCATATTCATGGAATCCTTCAGCCCGAAATCCACGATCCTGCCCACGGTCATGCCCGTGATAGCTGCCCTTGGGGGCCGCCCCTGGGGACTGTTCTCTTGTTCCCCGCCCAAAATGAAAGCGCCGCTGCCTGTCACCGTCCAGCTGGCCGACAGAGGACGCTGGTTCCCATACTCCAGCGGGAAGCGGAACTCTTTTTCCGCACTGGCAAAGTGGCTGGAAGTCACACAGGCCACATAGTCCGCATACCCCGCGGACACCGCCATGGCCCCCAGCGCCAGGGACTCACCGCAGGTGGAACAGGCGCCATAGACCCCCAGAAGCGGAATCTGGTAAGACGCGATTCCGAAGGAGGTGGCGATGGACTGGCCCAGCAGATCCCCTGCAAAGAGATAGCGAATATCCTCCTTCTGCTTTCCCGCCTTTCCCAGAGCCATGTAGATCGCATCCTTCTGCAGGTTGCTCTCCGCCTCCTCCCAGGTGTTGCAGCCAAAGAGATCATCCTCCCCTACCATGTCAAAGAGATTCCCCAGAGGGCCCTCCCCTTCCTTTTTGCCCACGATGCTGGCGCTGTTTAAAATATATACTTTCTTTTCCAGCAAAATGCTGGATTTTCCTGTCATTTGACTCATGTTTTCCCCTTTCCGCATAATTTTTGACAATTGATGTCCAATAATCCTTTTGCAGAGTAGTATAACCTTTCCAGTTGAAAAAAATGTATCAAAAAAAAACGGACGACACCTATTTAGACAAGGAGATTTCAAACCTGCGCCCATTCTTCATTACAAAAATAGAATCCGCATTTAAATATCCACAAATCAGAATGTTTGTTCTCTTCCAGTATTACGCAGTCCTACAATATTTCAACATGGTATTATAAAAATGATGATGAATATGAAAGTAGTTTTACCAGCTTATTAACAGCAATGAGTGCGCACAGACGAATTGAAGTGATTGAGTATTTGGCGACTAAATTTGGAGAATTTATCGAGACCACCATACCCAGGGGAAAGCATCGTGGCGAATACAAAATACTTGCACACATTTATGCACAGCGGGCAAGGATACGTTCAAAATCTCAACGACTGGATGATAACGAAGAAAAACAGGATTCTTAGTTAAAAAAATACATGCAGGAAACAATAACAGTAATCAATGAGGAGGATATCTGCGAATATGTTCTGGAACATATGCTTGGTATGTGCTATCTCGAAAGAGCAAAGCGTATAGGTGAAAAAGGCGAATGGACACAGGACATGTATGATGAACTTTTATCTAATATTGACAAAGCAAATGCATTTGCCGGAACAGTGAATGGATATCCAGCGACTATCAACAAAAGTTTTTTGGATAAAAACTTCTACAATATACTAATGCATGCAATTCAAACAAAAGAAAGCGTTTCAGTTAAAATGTTAGAAATAAATACTCAAGGGACAGGGTATACATTATTTATTTAAGTATTGTAAAAAATAGCTCTGGGAATCTCGTTGTAAGATTCCCAAGCTATTAACTTTACCTATGCGCTTCTATCCGCTTTCAGTTGTTTGACCTCCTCAAGAGAAAGTCCCGAAATATTAACGATTTCCTCTAAAGCATATTTACCAGCCGCCAACATACGGAGCGCAACCTCTTTCATTCCCTCTTTCAATGTCTGATTCCTCATATCTTCCATAGCCTGGCACATAATCTCGATTCCCTCCTTGCTCTCTTTGAAAAATCTCACCCTATCCGCCAGTGTCCCATAGTACATATCCGCTGCGTCTGTGCAGGAGAAGTCATGCA
>CAMWTF010000187.1 GCA_947177105.1 uncultured Lachnospiraceae bacterium
TCACTATGAGATTCACCCTCTTTCGGAAAAATTCCTCAGGAAAGTCCTATCACTCCCCCTCCACGTCCTGGGGAAGGGAAATACATACCGCTCCTGTCTCCGCCGTGTCCGTCAACACACGCATAGCGTTTATCATCGCCGACATCAGCTGCTCCGGCCTGGCGATCCTGTCCCAGTAACGGCACACTGCCCGATAGGCGTCATTGGTGGTAGTAGCCAGGGAATTCACCTGCTCAAACTGCTGCAATACCGGATCCGGCTGCCTGGTGGAAAAGGCATCCGCCGGAAACAGCAGCAAGGGTACATGGTTTACCGTGGCCGTGGCCGCCGCCGTGATCATGTTCGCCGCACCCGGTCCAATAGACGAGGAACACGCGATGATTTTCCTCCGGTTGTTCTGCTTGGCAAAGGCCATGGCGGCATGAGCCATCCCCTGCTCATTTTTTCCCTGATAGACCTTAAGGCCGCTTGAGCCGCCCCTTTGGGCGCTGTCCAGAGCTTCCCCCAGACCACAGACAATCCCATGTCCGAATATGGTAAATATCCCTTCTACAAATTTGTTCTCCCGCCCGTCAAAAGACACATACTGGTTATCCAGAAACCGAACCAGCGCCTGGGCGGTTGTCATATATGCCATACCTATCCCACCTTTCTTAATTTAAGTTCCGCATGTCCCCTACATGTACACTTTCCGGTGAACAAAATCATGCCGCCTAGACATCCTGATTTTGTTCAGTGTAATTCCAGAGACACCCCCTACACTTGATAATCCGAATGATCCAGCCACTCATGCTCCGGGTCCACGCTCCGGGTCTTGCGCCAGGGATCTCCCTCCAGATGCCGGATCAGCCATACATAATACATCCGGTAGCCCGGCGCCGCCGCCTGCTGATGGGGATGCATGGGCGTGATCGCCAGACAGCCCTGGTCTCCCACCTTAAAGCACTGCTCTCCGTCAAAGCCCACACCAAATCCCTGGGGCTTATCAAATTCATAATAGTACAGCTCCGGCTGCGGATGATAGTGGGGCGGATAGCTGGACCAGCAGCCCGGCTTGTGGAACACCTCCCCCATCACCATGTTGGAGTAGGGCGCATTCTCATAGTCAAAAACCGTCAGCACCTGCCGATGGGCAGTGCCCTCCCATTGCTCTTTGCCAAACTCCTGCAAGGTACACATCTCCGGCGTATAGAACACAGTGCCAAATGTACCCGGATTTTTAGTCTGTTGGATCAGCAGCCTGCTGTCCTCCACAGCGGTGACGCTTATTTCTTTCCCGCGGCAGCAGTGCAGGCAATAGGGCTTATCCTGAAAAACGCTTCTTCTCCCGGCATTTTCCAGCCTTCCCTCAAAGGCGAAGACCACCTTTCCCGCAAGCAGCATCACTGCCGTCTCCTTCTCCTGTTCGAGTATTTGAATCTTCTGTCCTGCCGCCAGCTTCTGCACCCGCACATCCATCAGCATGTGGCTGTTTTTTCCTGTCTCCTCACAGAGTATTTTTTCCCCTCTCTCGTTGTATTCCGGGTTCTCGTACATACCATACCTCCCTATTTAAAGTTCCGCATATCCCCTGCCAGCACACAGCATCGGTGATCAACATATGGCCGCTTTGGCGTCCCTATGTTGATCAGGGTACTGTCCGGGGATATGCTGTTTGAAAAGTCCCTGGATCTTAAGTTCCGCATATCCCCTATTGCAGCACCACCATCTCTCCATATTTTTCCTTTTCTTCCTTAATAAATAGGTTTACTTCTTCCAGTGTGGGCATGGCTGCGGAACAGCTGTGGGCGGAGATCAGCATGGAGGCCGAGGCGGATCCGTACTCCAGGGCCTCGGGCACACTGCAGCCGTCTATCAGCGCCCGGATAAAGGAAGACGCATACCCGTCCCCTCCCCCAAATCCCTTCAGGGCATTGGTGGGAAAAGGCTTTACCGCATAGTGATTTCCGTCGCAGGTGTAGGCTGTGGATCCCTCCTTGCCGTGCTTAATAACCACAATCCGGCAGCCGTAAACCTGCCAGCGTTTCGCGCTCTCGCTGTCATTTGCGCATACCCCCAGTATGCGCTCCGTCAGATCAAACTCCTCCCTGGACCCCAGGATCAGGTCGCTCTGGCGCGCCACCAATGAATAGTATATGGAGATCTCATCCATGTTTTTCCATGTGTAGGCCCGGTAGTCTATGTCAAATATGACCACAACACCGTTCTTTTTGGCCAGCATCATCGCCTTCAGCGCCGCCTCCCTGGAAGGACTGGCGGCAAGGGCCGTCCCGGAAATCAGAATCGCCTTGGCTTTTTTAATATACTCCTCGTCCACATCCTCCGGATCCAGCATCAGATCCGCCACGCCGTCCCGGTACATCAGTATCCGGCTCTCCGAGGGACTTAAGATTTCGGTAAAAGTCAAGCCCAGATTCTCGCCGTTTCGGCACCTTGTGATATGGCTGGTGTCAATGCCCTCCTTCTGAAAATAGTGGGTCACATAATCTCCAAACTGATCGTCAGAGACCTTGGCGATGAACCCCACCTTCTTTCCCAGGCGCGCCATACCCACCGCAATATTGGCAGGCGAGCCCCCCAAATATTTGTTAAAATTGCTGCTTTCCTCCAGAGGCCGGTTCAGATCCACCGGGTTGAAGTCAATGGCAACCCTGCCCAGTAAGATCAAGTCATACTCTCTGCCGGCATCAAATGAAATGTATTGCATGATTATCTCCCTTCTATATATTTAGTTCCGCAGATATTCTCCCGCTCCATTCACTCAGACGCCGCACAATCAGAGCATCCAATTCCTCATAGGGCATAAGAGCTTCCTCCGTGCCGCGCCCATCCGGGCTTTTGTCCGTAAATTCCCAGGTGGGCGTAAACGCATAATTCCTGCGGATATATTCCTCTATCTTCCGATCCAGCGCCTGATCGGTAAACAGCCTGCCCTCAAACATGGAACTGATGAGAAACCCCGCCTCTCCCGCGTTCCTGTTACATGCCGTATCCCTGTCGATCACCAGCCGGAAATACTCCGGCGCTGGCAGAAGCGCATGTTTCCCCGGCTGCACGTACAACACCGGATGCCCCTCCTCAAACGCCGTCACACCCTCTATCAGACTGTTTAAAAACTTGCCGTGAAAACTGCTCTCCACTCCTGCGACCTTCCCCTCCCCGTCCAGATACACAAAGGCATGTTCCAAATCATAGAGATGCTGAATATCAAAGTCGTAATAGAAAGCATATTCAATGACCATACCCCCAAAAACCGGCTCTATAACACGCCTGCAGGAAGGACTATGTCTCCTGTCCGCATAAATGGTATAGCCAATTCCTGCCAATCCAAAGGGCTCCGCCCGGTCATAACGCAAATGCGGCACATAGGCTTTTGCCAGTTCAGCAGCATATGTCTGCCCACATTCTCGTTCCACTCCGCTTTTTCTTCCCTGTTCCATTCCACATCTCCCCTGTACCTTATTCCTGCTCCTCCCACTGCTATGCTGCTTAATCGAGCAAAAGCGGCTCCATACAGGAAGGATTACCCCACTGGAGCATCCCCGCCAGCGTCAACTCCTAGCGGTAACAACTCACCTTATCGCGTATCTGTATCTCACGGTCAAAAGAAGTATACGCCGTGAGATAGAGCGTGGCGGCGCCAGCCGTCTTCGTCTCGCTGTCCTCCTTGCCCTCGGTAAAGTGGTGCTCCCCAAAGCAGGGACCCACGATCAGGGTATCCTTCCCGTTTCCTATCTCCGTATAGCCCTTCTTAACCACCACCACCTCGCTGCCGGTAAAAGGCATATCCACATAATCGTTGCTCAGAAAATTCACGCCGGAAAAAGCAAGCTCAATTCTCCAGGGGGCTCCTTCCACGCCGGAGGTCTTCACCCGTACATCCACTCCGTTTTCCACCTCTTTCACCCACACATCGATCTGCATATCCGGGCCCAGCTTCTTATCCCGGGCGGCATTGTCCATCTTCCACCAATCGCTGGTAGGCGGCTTTTGTGCAAAGGGCAGATAATACCAGCCGCGCATGGTCTGACTCAGGTGATATTCCTTATCAGACAGCCGCTCCATCTTTTCGCTTTTAAAGGCCCTGTGTTCGCAAAAACTTCCGGCCACCTTCATCTCCAGCTTCATCGTCCCATTATGAATATAGAAGAAATTGGATTTTCCATTCATCACCGTATAAGTAAATCGTCCCTGCTGCCCTCTGGCAATCCCTGACTCCTGATAAAAACTGCCGAAATCCGGACGGTGATAGCTGCCCTGGAACTCCAGTTTCCGGTAGGCCGGCTCTAACATAAACCAAATCAAAAAATCCGGAGAGGTGATGTGCCGCCTGTCAACGATGTCAAAGATAGAGTTACACATCTGCAGAAATTCCGGGATGTCATACTTCACCCCCATCTTCAGATACTCCATGTAATAATCCTTGGGATAGATCAGACGATCCTTGTCAAAGCGGGTGGAATTTGCCGTAAAAACACTGTCATCCGGCTCCCAATAGGTCAGCATCATCCGCAGATTGCGGATGGCATTCCTCTCATAGGAAGGATCCCCCGTGGCCTCAGAGAGCATGATCATGGCATCGTTGTTTACCCTGTTATAATTTCCCGCGGACTTTTCCGCAAACTCCCCGTCCTCATTGCAGTCTATTCCCTCATTCAAATAGGAAAACGCCGCCTGCTCCATCTCATCACAGTCAAACAGCCTGCTGCAGGCCATCAGCACGGAGGCGATGGCCCAGCGGTGATTGGGGGTGTGGAAACCGCCCTCCAAAAGACCATATGCCCCCTGCCGGACGATATGCGCTGTCTTCTCCAGAATGATCTGTTCCTGCGCTGTCAGACTCTCTTCTCCCCCTCTGTCAGCCCTGCCCTTTAAATACTGGTAGACAGGCAAAAGCTTCTTGATGCAGAATGCCGTATCGGGAGCGGAGAAAAAATTACAGGTTATATAGTCAAACAACCCGTTTTCATGTTGGACCCCCGTGACATAATCCAGTCCCTTCAAAATGCTGTCCAGCACTCTCCCGTTGTGATAAAAGCAAGTATCCTCATTACAGTAAGCCGCCACCATACTGGCAATCCGGTATATGGCAAATTTTGCCTGCACAATTCCCGCAGGGTCCGCAAATCCTCCATACCGGGGACTTCCCTCCTCCAGTACCTGTATCTGCAGTGACTTCACCACTCTGTCCTGGGTGTCCTGAATCATTTTCTGATAATGTCTTTCCATCGCCGCTACCTCTTCCCTGCATTTCGCAAGCCCAGCTTGCGATACCGCGTTGTCTCCTAAAGCATCCATCTGTATTCCATCAAAAACAATATCGCAAGCGCCTGGCCGTAAGGCATGGGCCGCAGTTCAATCTCTTTGTAAAAATCCTTGGTAGTGCGTCCCATGGGAGTTCCATAGGATACCTGATTCACCACCCCATCCTCGGATATGTAGTCCAGAATCGGAACTGCCGCTTTGGCAGCCACCTCCAGATAGGACTTATCCACCAGACCGTCCTTCACCGCCTTCAGAATGCCGTAGGCAAATCCACAGGTGGCGCTGGCCTCCACATAAGAGTCCGCATCGTCCACCAGCGTGTGCCACATACCGTTTTCCGCCTGACACTCCTTCAGAC
>CAMWTF010000188.1 GCA_947177105.1 uncultured Lachnospiraceae bacterium
TTTTGTATATATTGACCAGCCACGTCACTTGCGGAGAACGTTTCGCAATTGCCTAATGTTCTATATGTATGCAAGGAGTATTGATGTTATGATAACGTCAGGGATCTATGAGGGAGAAGGAAATAAGCCTGCGCAAGTGCAGTCATTGATGCTGCAGGGCATTGCCGAAAAAAAGCAAATGCCCGTGCCGGATACCATAGAAGAGAGTTTGGAGGATACACATCCAAATACCCATTGGAGTAATAACATGGGAAAGGCCCCTGCTGTGGAGGGTAAGGAAAATGTGCATATTCTTGCCCCGGGAGCAGTGCAGGATAGTAGTCCCATGGGGCTGATGGAGAAGCTGGGGATACTCACTGACAGCGCCAAATATGATGTGGCCTGCACCAGCAGCGGCGTGGAGCGCAAAGGGAACGGACGGGATCTGGGGAACTGTGTGAAGGCGGGTATCTGCCACAGTTTTTCCAGCGACGGCAGATGCATCTCTCTGCTGAAAATATTGATGACCAACGAGTGTATTTACGACTGCAAATACTGCATTAACAGGAAATCCAACGATGTGCCCCGGGCCACATTTACGCCGGATGAGATCTGCAGACTGACCATCGAGTTTTACCGGCGCAATTATATAGAAGGTTTGTTTCTGAGTTCCGGGATCTTTGAGAGCCCTACCCGGACCATGGAATTGATCTATAGAACGCTGTATCTGCTGAGAAATCAGTATCGGTTTAACGGGTATGTGCATGTGAAGGCCATTCCCGGCGCACCGCCGGAACTGATACAGATGACAGGCTTTTTGGCGGATCGCATGAGTGTGAACCTGGAACTGCCTACGGCGGAGGGACTGCGGGAACTGGCCCCAAACAAACACCGCCGCAATATCCTCACACCCATGCGGCAGATACAGAATGGAATCAAGATCAACCAACATGACCTGACAGTGTACCGCCATGCGCCGAAATTTGTGGCGGGAGGGCAGTCCACCCAGATGATCATCGGGGCTACGGGGGAGAGTGATTATCAGCTTTTGAACGTGGCGGAGAGCCTGTACCAGCGGTTTGACTTAAAGAGGGTGTTCTATTCCGCCTTTGTGAAAGTCAATGAGGACAAGGCACTGCCCGCTCTGCCGGGAGGGCCGCCCCTGAAACGGGAGCACCGGCTGTATCAGGCGGATTGGCTGCTGCGCTTCTATGGTTTTCAGGCCCAAGAACTGTTGGATGAGAAGCGTCCTTTTTTCAATGTTTTGCTGGATCCCAAGGAAGATTGGGCGGTGCGGCATCTGGAGCAGTTCCCGGTGGAAGTCAACCGGGCGCCTTATGAGCTATTGCTGCGAGTACCCGGCATCGGTGTGCGCAGCGCCCAGCGGATTGTTGCGGCCCGCCGCAGCGCCCGGCTGCGTTTCGAGGACCTGAAGCGGATTGGGGTGGTGCTGAAGCGGGCACTGTATTTCGTCACCTGTGAGGGCAGGATGATGTATCCCACCAAGCTGGAGGAGGACTATATTGTGCGGAACCTGACCAGCGAGAAGGACAGGGTGCAGTTTGGCAGCGATGGTATGAGTTACCAACAGATGAGCCTTTTCGATGATGGACAGTACAGTTTAAAGCCAGATTCGGGGGATGCCTACCGGGTGGTTACGGGGCAGATGTAGAGGCGTCATCCTGCGGAGGCTTTGTAGTCTGAGCAAGGGAAGGCCAGAGGAAAGAAGAGGCGTTATCCTGCGGAGGCTTTGCTGCTGGAGCAAGGGAAGGCCAAAGGAAAGAAGAGGCGTCATCCTGCGGAGGCTTTGTGGTCTGAGCGGGGGAAGGATCGAGGAGGGATTTGAGACAGATGCGGGTATATCAGTGTGAGGACAACCTGGAAGGGGTCTGTACGGCCATTTACCGGGCCTATGAGGAGCGTACGGAGCATCGGGACACCTGGATCAGGGTGGACCGGGAGCTAATGCTTTTTGGAGAATATATACCGGTGGAAACGGATTTAGTGAGGGCAGAGAAGGTGATGCGGACACTGCGCAGACGCTTTGGGCAGGAGGATTATGAGGCTCTGGGACTGGCGCTGACCACGCCCGATCCAGAGAAGGCCCAGGCCGTGTATCAGACGGTGGTGTATGGCCTGCAGGCCCGGCCGCAGCCCGGGCACCTGCTGGATCATCAGACGGATCCCCATGTGCTGAAAACCTTCCAGCTGGCCAAGAAGGCGGGACGAGAGTATACGCGTTTACAGCAGTTTCTGCGCTTTCAGGAGTTGGATCGGGGGATTCTATATGCGGAGAATGATCCCAAGTGCCATGTGCTGCCCTATGTGATGGTGCATTTCTCGGATCGTTTCCCTCAGGAGGATTTTGCTATAAGAGATATCGGAAGAGGTCTGTTAGGTGTCCATCCCGCAGGCGGGCAGTGGTATCTGACAGACAGTCAGGAGTTGATTCAGGCCCTGCGGCAGGCGGGGTATTCTGCACGGGAGATGGCTTACGAAGAACTCTTCCGATACTTTTGCCATAAGATAGCTATCAGAGAGAGGAGGAATATAGGACTGCAGAACCAGATGATGCCCAAACGTTTCCAAAAATACACAATAGAATTTGCCAAAAACCCCTAAAATTGTTAAAATCGACAATTTACTTTTGATCTTGCATATAGTATTGTATATCCATCATGAAAACGGTTTCCAGCCTTTTCATGGAGCGCGATTGTGTTGCTGTGGATACAGTCAATCCCGCGGACAATGAGCCATGCGCAGATGTTTATATTTGTGTGCGGCGAGTGCAGCGGGGGCCTATACCCCGCCATATACGGCGTGGTATGATTTGAGAAAGGAAGGATGCAATATGGTAAGGCAGATCAGGCTTACACAGGATCAGGTACAGAAGTTTGTCAGCGTGACATCCAAGTGCGATTTTGATATTGACATCTATTATAACAGATATATAGTGGATGCAAAATCATTCCTTGGAGTCTACGGGCTGGATTTTTCCAAAGCGCTGGCGGTATCCTATGAGGGATACAACCAGGAACTGGAGGATTTGCTGGGCAGCTTGGCAGTGGCCTGCTGATACGCGCCCGTAAATCCGGAGAACTTAAGTACTATGTGCAAGGGGGTGTCGTTTTTTGGCGGCAGCCCCTTTTTGGAATTGTTTTTCTGCCGGAAATAATTTATAATGGATGGTATATAGGAACATGCGGAACTCAGACAAGAGGATAATATGTTATTGGTGGGGGTCAAGGAAAGCGGCGGCTGGTTAATGTCAAGATGGAACCTGACCTACAGGGTGGGGTGGGAACATATCTGTAAAGTGGTACATTCAGTGTATGAATTTTATAGCCAGCCGGAAGTGCTGACGGACAACAGACTGGCAGTTATTGACAAAAAAGAGGATATTTTAAAGCTGGACGAAAGAGGAAGCATGACGATTCGCGGCATGTCATCTATCATTAAAGTGCCAATCATGATTACGTTCCATAACCAGGCCAATACCGTGGATGTCAATGTGGCAAAGGCAACGAGCGAATTTTCGGAAGCGGATTATCAGAGGTTCAATGTGTCACTGTGCCAGAATATGAACAGTATTGAACTGGCCATGTACAGGTAAATGATTCGGCAGATGTGTCTGGAGATGCCCAGAAAATTATTTAATGAAGAGGATGAAAATGGGACTTTTTTTACAGACAGCCATTATCCCGAACGGTGAGGCGCGGGAGGTCCGGAAGGCAGCGGAGAATGTGGCAGAACATGTGGAACTGCTTGACCCGGCGCAGTGCGGCTACAGAGAATCTGAGCAAGGCGTTACGGTGTTATTTAATGAAGGCTGCTGCGGCTATGAGGAGTTGGCGAAAGAACTGTCGGAGGAATTGACCTCCCCGGTTTTGCTGCTCTATATCTATGACGAGGATTTCTGGGGTTACTATTTTTATGAGAGGGGAGCGGAACTGGATCGGTTTTCTCCCATGCCGGACTATTTTGAGGAGTATACCCCAAAGGAGAGGCAGCGCTGTGCCGGGAACAGTGCCTTGCTTGCCCGTTATTTTCAAGTGGATCCAAGAGATATTGAACGTTATCTCAGATTTTGGACAGAGGATATGATGGAGCAGGACGAAGAACCTGCTTATCCTGGGGATGAATTTGGGCAGTGCGATTGCTGGCAGATGGCTGACTTTATGGCAAAGCTTGGTTTCCCTTATACCTTTGGCGAGAGGAATGAGCCTGAACAGGAGGTTAAAGTCCTGCCGTCCCTGGAGGAGATTTTAGCCATAGATCCGGCTGACTTTCCCATGGAGGAGGGGGTCTGGACCTTGGTCAGGCTGCCCAGTGTGTTGGACAGTGCCTACATCCGTACCATTGTAACCGGGGAAACAGGGGAGTTTCTGCGACTGCTGGGTTCAAAGACCCCGCATCTTGCCAGGCAGGAGTTGGACAAGCTCAAGTATTCGCTGACATCAAAATCAGATCCCATAATCTCCATACTGTGCGCCTATTGTTTATGGTATACAGGGAACCGCCACGGAGCCTATTATGAACTTTATAATGCCATGCCGCCGGCGCTTCCCTTTATGCGGCAGAGTAACAATGGTCTGAGCGATTCGGACGTGATCCTGCTGCTGCGCGCCAGAAGTCTCATGGTTCCCATCGGTGTCAAGCGGCATATCAGTTGTCAGGATCTGACCCGTCTAAGGGAGTTGGATCCGCAGAATGAGGATGTATATCTGTTGGCGCTGGCATTCTTTCATTTTCTTGATACCCGTTATTATGGTACGCCGGAAAAAGCCAATGCCGATTTGGAACAGCTGCGTAGGATAGGATTCCCTAAAAGAGATGACGAGAGGATCTGCTGGGAGGGGTTTCCTGAGGATTTCCTGAAGTTCTGCAAGAGAGGCGGGGCACAGATACGGGCAGGAGAAATAAGGTTTTTGCAGTACGACGAAAATGATTATTCAGAAGGGACATTTATTTAAAAGGAGGAAGAGAAAATGGGACTTTTTTTACAGACAGCAATCATTCCGGATTGCAAGGAGGAAGAACTTCGGAAGGCAGTTGAAAAATTGTCGGCGCGTTCGATGACGGATCTTGAGCCGGCGCAGTGCCAGTACAAGGAATCTGAGGCTGGATGCGCAGTGTTGTTTAACGATGGCTGCTGCGGCTATGAAGATTTGGCGAAGAAACTGTCCGGCGCCCTGCCGCACCCGGTCTTGCTGCTTTATATCTATGACGGAGATTTCTGGGGGTATTTTTTGTATGAAAATAAAAAGGAAATAGATTGCTTCAATTCCCTGCCGGACTATTTTGAATGTTCCCCCAAAGAGCGGCAGCAGTGCGCCGGAGATAGCGCCTTGATTGCCCGTTGTTTTCAAGTGGAGCAGGGTGACATTGAGCGCTATATCAGGTTCTGGACGGAGGATATGATGGAGCAGTACGAGGAACCGGCTTATCCGGGAGATGAGTTCGGGCAGTGCGACTGTTGGCAGATGGCTGACTTTATGAGAAAACTGGGATTTCCCTATACTTTTGGCGAGGAGGAGGCATAATGCCCGGAAAGGATACAGCGGGCAGACGGACGTTGGAAACGGAGGAATATGCCAAGGCAGATGATCGGGGAG
>CAMWTF010000189.1 GCA_947177105.1 uncultured Lachnospiraceae bacterium
ATTTTTCTCTCTCCTTTTATATTTTATTGAGTTCCAGACAGCCGCAAAACACTCTTTCCGACATGCGCATGTTGGTCAACCGCTGTTTCGGGGAAAATATTCCGCATATGCCTTTATTTATGGTTCCTCGCTCTGCGCGCCTGTGCAGACGTTCCCGCCGTTTTTTGACTGCGCAGAAGCCCTGCACACATACGATTTGCTAGCGCAAATCCCGATTGGCCACGCCGTCCATGTCATCGAAGTCCTGGTTCTCTCCCACCATGCCCCAGATAAAGGTATAAGCTCTGGAACCACAGCCGGAATGGATGGACCAGCTGGGGGAAATCACTGCCTCCTCATTGCGCATCACGATGTGGCGGGTCTCCTGGGGCTCGCCCATGTAGTGCATCACAAAGGCATCCTCCGGCATCTCGAAATACAGGTACACCTCCATGCGTCTGTCATGGGTGTGGCAGGGCATGGTGTTCCACACACTACCGGGCTCTAACTTGGTCATGCCCATCTCCAGCTGACAACTCTCCACCTGGCCGGGCAGAATATATTTGCAGATTACCCTGTGGTTGGCATCCTCCAGACAGCCCAGCTCCACCTTGTTCTCGTCCTTCACAATGACTACGCCCTCCTCGGGAACGCCATCGGGCTTTATCAGCACGGTGGGACAGGTGCGGTGCGCCGGAGCGGAATTAAGATAGAACTTGGCCGGACTGGCCGCGTCCTCGCTGGCAAACACAATATCACGGGACCCCATACCGATGTACATAGCCTCCTTGAAGCCCACCTTGTACACCTTGCCGTCCACGGTGATGGTGCCGGCGCCTCCGATGTTGATAACGCCTAACTCTCTTCTCTGGCAGAAATACTCTGCCCTGAGCTCATCCCCTGCCGTAAGGGTGATGGGCTCCACAGGCACTGCCGCGCCTGTGATGATTCTGTCGATGTGGCTGTACACCAGCTTGATCTGTCCGGGTTCGAAGAGATTCTGAATCAGAAACTCCTCTCTCAGACGATCCGTGGTATAATGCTTCACATCCTTGGGGGATACTGCTGTTCTCAGTTCCACGCTGCGCCTCTCTTTCTCCGATGCTCGGCCGGCTGCTCAAGCCCGTGAAATCTCTCCTGCGTCCGCTGTCTTTCCGGATCCGGGATTCACTTTAGTCCGCCGTTGCACCAGTCACATCTGGTTACATTCTGAAAATATAGATATTCTCCATATGTAAGCGCTTACATTATAGCATATTTTCCCACTGATTTCAAACAGAATTTTTGAAAATTTCAAGTAATTTTTTTGCATCGAAATATTATGCGCCTAACCATTTCCTTTTCTATAAAAATGTCTTATAATGAAACCAGTTTATCCGCCGGCATATATTCCGGACAGGGAATATGCAAAACTTTCAAACAGGAGGTCTCTCATGAAAAGAAGAAACAAAAATGCTTTTGCCCCCACCCCGCCTATGGGCTGGAACAGCTATGACTATTATGACACCACCGTGAACGAGGATCAGGTGAAAGCCAATGCGGACTATATGGCCGCCCATCTGAAAAAGCACGGCTGGGAATACATAGTAGTGGATATCGAATGGTATGCCATCGGCGCCGGGAGCCGCCGGGACGAGTACCAGTATATTCCCTTTGCGGAGGTGGCCATGGACCAGTACTCCCGCTTGCTGCCGGACCCGGCACGTTTCCCTTCCTCCGTGGATGGTGCGGGCTTTAAGCCCCTGGCGGATTACATCCATGCCCTGGGGCTGAAGTTCGGCATCCATATCATGAGAGGCATCCCCCGGATCGCCGCCCATCACCACTGCGCTGTCAAGGGCACGGAGGTTACCGCCAACGACGTGGCTATCGCCTCCTCCGTATGCCCCTGGAACCCGGATATGTACGGGGTGAAGGACACCCCTGCGGGACAGGCTTACTATGACTCCCTGATGGAACTGTATGCCTCCTGGGGCGTGGACTTTATCAAGTGCGACGACATCTGCCGCTATGACCAGCCTTCCTGCAGGAGCGAGGTGCGGATGCTGTCCACGGCCATAGCCCGCTGCGGCCGTCCCATCGTGCTGTCCCTGTCCCCCGGACCGGCTCTGATTGACCAGGCATGGTATTATAAGACCCACGCCAACATGTGGCGGATCACCGACGATCTGTGGGATAATTTCGAACTGCTGAAAAATATGTTTTACCGCTGCGAACTGTGGCAGGATCATGTGTCCGCAGGCTGCTATCCCGACTGCGACATGCTGCCCATCGGCCAGCTGGGCAAGGGCTTCGGCCATGAGTGGACCTCCAACTTTACCCGGGACGAGGCCCGGACCATGATGACCCTGTGGTGTCTGTTCGGCTCGCCGCTGATGATCGGCGCGGAACTGACACTGCTGGATGAAGCTACTCTGTCCCTGCTGACCAACGACGAGCTGCTGGCCATGCTGCCCCCTGCCGTAAAACCCCACCAGATCTGCCGGGACGAGGAAAAGGCCATCTGGCAGGCGGACGATGAGGCGGCAGATGCCCATTATGTGGCTCTGTTCAATCTGGGGGAGGAGGAGCAGGAACTATCCGTATCCCTGGAGGAACTGGGCTATGGGGAGGAGGTATCCCTGAAAGAACTCTGGACCAAGGAGACTGGCTTTGCTGATTCCGCAATCTCCGCCACACTCGCTCCCCACGCCTGTGTCGTATACAGAGTCACTCTATTCAGGCTAGATTAGAGGCTCCTGAAGATTTTCTCCCTTTATGCAAACGGAATAATGGGGACATCGCCCAGCACCTGGGCATGTAAGAAAAATAAGCGGGGCACTGAGAAAATTTTTTCTGCATGTGCCCCGCATGGTTCAGAACCAGTATCAAAATGTTGCCACTTCGGACAAAAAATGCCATAAACCAATTCTCCAGCCGCTCCGCCAGGGCAAAGGCAATTCGACTCAAGTCAACTCACATTTGCAGGCCCGTCCCGGTAGAACCGCGCCTGCTTGTCAAACATCTCCGTATAGAGGCCGCCATTTGCGTACAACTCTTTATGGGTGCCGTACTCCACCACTCTGCCCTCGCTGAAAACCGCCACTTTGTGGGCAAGCCACGCGGCGGAGAGGCGGTGTGTAATGAAAATAGCGCATTTGTCCGTGAGCATATTGTCAAGCTGCGTATATATTTCATACTCCGCATTGGGATCCAGCGCCGCCGTGGGTTCATCCAGTATGACGATTTCCCCTCTGTGGTAGCAGGCCCGGGCTATGGCCAGCCGCTGGGATTCCCCGCCGGAGGGTTCAAATCCGTCCTCGCACAGGAATTTGTAGAGCTGGGTGTCATATCCCTTATGAACCTTGTTTACCAGAGACTCCAGCCCGCACTGGGAAATCACTTTTCTCAGACGCTCCTCGTCATAGGCATCTCCCAGCACAATATTTTCCCTGATACTGAGAAAAAACAGTTCATAGTCCTGAAACACCGTCGAGAAAAGTCTCTGGTACTTCTCATAGTCATACTCCTCTATGTTGACGCCGTTTAAGAAGATCTCGCCCCTTGTGGGCGTATACAGGCGGGTCAGCAATTTTATAAAGGTAGTCTTGCCGGACCCGTTCTCGCCTACAACACAGAGTTTTTCACCGCTGCGGATGGTCAGATTCAGATGGTCTACGGCATAGCGTTCACTGCCCGGATACCGGAAGGATACATCCCGAAACTCTATCACAAAATCCTTTCCCCTTTCCGGCTCTATGGTGCCGACGCGCTCCTGCTTCAAAGGAATACTCATAAGCTCCATCATTTCCTGAATATTCAGACTGTGCCTGGAGAGATCCAGGTATCCGTTTACCAGATTGTTGAAGGCCCCCGCAAACTGTGCCACCGCGGACATATAGATCAGCATACTGCCCACCGACAGACCGCCGGATAAGACTCTGTAGATCAGATAAATATACAGGGTTACCTGCTGGATGAAATTGGTGAGGGCAAACAGGACCTGCGAATTGAGCAGTTCCCTCTGATCCTGCATGTGAAGCCGATTCGCCTCCGTCTTTTTCTCCATGATCATATCGAAAAAAAAGACCTTGAGTTGAAACAGCCTGACTTCCTTCGCATACATCACATGGTGCAGAACCAACATAAAACCATTGAAAAAATGATCAAAACCGCTGAGCGCTTTACTGTTCATATGCTGTCTTTGGTTCAGCCGTTTTGTAATCAGGGAATTGACAAAAATAATGCCCAGCGCAATGACAATGATCAGCACATTTATCGTGGCAACAATGGAGAATATGGCCGCAAGGCTTAATGCCGCCGCCAGTATATTGTTCAGTCTGTCGATGAGAGACAGACTGCTGCCCACGGTTCCGTATACCCGGTCAATCCTGATCTGGTTATCCGGGTTTTCAAGCGTACCCAGATCCATCATGGCGCAGCGGCAATCGAACTCCATGGTAAACAGGGCATTCAATTCCAGTTTGATCTGATGGGTCTTTGCCACCAGAACTCTTCTGATCAGCTGGTTGACGACAGGAGTCAATGTGACGGCACTCACCAGAAGCACAAGGACCTCTGTCCGCTGTCCGCCGTTTAACTCGTTTACGATCATGCCGGGGAGGAGAACAAAAACCATAGAAGCCACAATATTCAGTATGGACGATATGGCGGAGAGCAGGGCATACAATTTGCCATTCTTGTGTTGAAAGATAAACCCAAGCATATACTTTGTTGCCCGCAGGGTGTTGCGCAGACTTTGGGTCTCATTTGTGTTTGTGACCGTAACAGTAACCGTAGCCATTTAACTTACCTCTACATGCATATCGCAGGCCAAGCCTGCGATACTGCGTTAATGCGTATTTGGAAGTTTTACTTCCAAACTTCTCCTACAAACCGCATCACTTTTCCGCGTCAGCGGGGCTTACAAAACGTTCCCTGTCCTTTATATGCCCCTTCTTTCTGTGGCGCAGCAGCATGATTCCGGCAAATGTCAGTATACTCACAACGCTCAGCAGGATTCCCTGCCTCAGCCCGTAGGGCCTGTACTCCAACTCAATCCGGTAACTGCCGGGCTCCAAATCCAGCGCCATCAGACAGCCGCCCACCCAAGCGGGCTCCTGTTCCTCTCCGTTTACTCTCACGCTCCAGCCTTTCTCGTAGGGGACGGACAAGATCAGCCGTCCGGCCTCCGTAAGTTCCAGCTTGCCGCTCACATGGGTGTCATCGTGGGACACCTCCTCCAGATGCTGCTTTCCCAACACCTCCAGCGCCTGCGCCAGCGCCTCCTCGTCCATCCGGTAGGCAGTCAGCCTAAATTCCGGGGTATCGTCACTGTCGTCGTCGTTGCTGAAGGTCACCATGCGCCCCTTCTCCAGGTAGCCCACATACAGCACCGAATAGATCTTCAAGTCGCTGTACTTCCGCTCCAGAGCCCCGGTCATGGCAATCTTTTTCGTGCCGGATCCGGTGAGCAGCATATAGTAATAGCCGTCCTCCTTAGCCGTCAAAGTCACCTTATCCCCGGCCTGTTTGCACTCGGAGCGCCTAAACAGCGCGCCGTCCACACCCCGCAGCCGCACCATCTCAGTCTGCAGCTTCCGGGGCTCTCCCTTGTAGCCCTCGGG
>CAMWTF010000190.1 GCA_947177105.1 uncultured Lachnospiraceae bacterium
ACTCATAATCAGGGAACGGGCAATAGGCAGCCCCAGCCCGACGCCGCCCTCCTCCCGGTTGCGTCTGGAATTGACCTGGCTGAAGCTGGCGAAAATATTTTCCATATCCGCAAGTTCCATACCTATGCCGGAATCTTTGATGCTGACCATCAGATTGATTCCATATTCCTCTTTTCTGCTGCTGATGCGCAGTACAATGCCGCCCTCCCTGGTAAACTTCACGGCATTGCTCATCAGATTTATTATGACACGCCTGAGCTTCTGTTCATCTCCCAGCAGATTGCTTGGAAGGTCGGCGTCACAGTCCACAACAAGTTCCAGACGCTTTCCATTGTACATGGTCAGCGTCATGTTGATGATATCCGTGATTGTGGAGGTAATATTATAACTCTCCTCGGCCAGCTCCACCCTGCCGCTCTCAAGCTCTGAAAAGTCCAGTATATTGCTGACTGCGGACAGAAGATTTCTGCCGGCGGTCTGTATATCAATGACATCTTTTCTCACATTTGTTGGAAGATCTTCCTGCAAAATAGCCTCACTCATACCGAATACGGCATTGATCGGAGTACGGATCTCATGGGAGACATTTGCTATAAAGTCATCCTTGCTCCGCTGGGCAATCTCCAGTTCCCGTATATTTTCAATCATCCGTTCCTGGGTTTCCCTCTGGGCGGATATCATAAACAGTGTGACTGCGGAGACCGCATAGGAGGAAATAATATGCAGAATGACACGGAGGACACCATTGGCCGTATCCGCCACGATAGTGTGTACTACGAACCCATGATAAAGAATAATAAGGCTTGAAAAAAAGATGCCCATATAGACAATCTGCGGAATAAAGAAGATACCCAGCAGAACGATTAACGCCGACATGGTGGCTAACAGAGAAGTAAAGCTGGTGGCATGTACCGCATAGACGCAAAAATCCACCCAGGCCATAACAGCAATCCATTTTGTGCGGGTTTCATGACTCCAAAACTGCTTTAAATGAATAAACCAGCTGCTGACCACCGTCACGATGATGATCTCCTTTTCAATCAGGCTCCATCCCAACAAAAAGGAGGAAACAAACATGGAAAGCATAAAAAGAGTGAACACCCACAGCACAATCCGTTCCGATTTCCTGTTTGCTTTTTCATTTTTTATCCTGCTGTTTTCCAAAGTAGACCTCCCCCACATCTTCAGTCTATGTTCAATGTCTTCTTCAGCATGGGCAGCATTTCCACAAACACGTCCATGATCACCGGGTCGAACTGAGTCCCCCTGCCCTCCGACATAATCTGCATAATTCGTTCAATGGGACGGACAGGCGGTTTATAGACCCGCTCCTCATACAGAGCGTCAAACACATCCGCCACAGACATGATACGCGCTGCCAGGGGAATGCTGTCCCCGGACAGTCCGGTGGGATATCCTGTGCCATCCCATCTCTCATGGTGGTACATGGCAATATCCTCCACAATCGTCACATAGTGCTCGTCCTCCACATCGCCGATGATCATATGTATGATTTTGCGGCTGTATGTAGTGTGCATTTTCATCGTCTCAAATTCTTCCGGGGTGAGCCTGCCGGGCTTTTGCAGTATTGCGTCCGGCACCTTGATTTTGCCCACGTCATGGAGCGGCGCCGCCTTGCACAAATCTTCTATAAACATCTCTGTCAGCTGCTCCGCAAAAAAACCTCTCCTGCGCAGTTCCTCCGCAATCATTCTCACGTATCTCTGCGTATTTTTTACATGTTTCCCGGTGCTGCCGTCCCGGCTTTCAATCAGGTTTGCCATTCCCACAATCACAGATTCCTGAATCCTGCTTATTCGTCTGGCATCCTCGGTGATCCTGTCCGCCTGTTCCTTTACCATGGCCTCCAGATTGTGCCGATAGTGCTCCAGTTCCAGGGTCTTACTCACACGGCTAAGCAAAATATCCGGCATAAAGGGCTTGGTCACAAAGTCCACCGCTCCCATCTGGAAGCATTTTACCTCCGTCTGGGCCAGATTGTCAGCCGTCAGAAAAATAACCGGAACGGATGCAGTCTCCTCTTTCAGCCGCAGCTGTTCCATCACCTCAAAACCATCCATATCCGGCATATTGATATCCAGCAGAATAAGATCCGGATGGTTGTTCTCCAGATATTTCAACGCGGCCATACCCGAATTACATGCCGCAAAGCGATACTCCGGCAGGAGAATTTTCTGGGCCAGAGTCAAATTGGTCTTGTCATCATCTACAACCAGGATAATGCTTTTCATTGGTCAACTCCATTCGTCAGATATTCCTCAAGCCACCTGGCCACCCCGTCCGACTCGTTGCTCCCGCAGATTTGCGCCGCGGCGGCTTTGACCTCATCCAGGGCATTTTCCACCGCAATGCCGATCCCACATGCCCCCAGCATCTCTATATCATTGTAGTCATCTCCAAAGGCTGCCACCTGATCCAGGGAAATACCATGTTTTTCCGCAATCAGCCGGATTCCGCCCACCTTGGAAGACTGCTTATTGTGAATAGTCGCTATTCTGCTCTCCGAAAGTTGTATGTACAGTCCCTCATCGAGGTAGGGCTGAAAGACATTCATCTCCTCGACAGACTTTGCTCCAATGATGATTTTGTCGGCAACCAGATCCTCTATCTCCCGAAAATCCGCCGTGGACGTATATTCGATCCCGGCCCAAAATTCTCCCGCGTCAAAATTACTGTACATGACATCATTGGATTCCACCGCAATTTTAGTATCCGGCTTATCCCGCAAAATAGCCGTCACGATTTCCAGTGGATTCTCAATCCCGGTTTTCCCCAGCCTGCAATCACCTTCCTCCACCACTGCTCCATTGTGGAAAACCGCCGCGTCATAGGAAACCCAGGGCAGGAATTTCTTCACCGCCCGGATGGGCCGCGCCGTCGCGATCACAAAAAGAATGCCCCTCTGCCGCACGTTCTCTATAATCTTTTCGGTGTACGCCGAGATGCTCTTATCATCCCTGAGCAAAGTCCCGTCCAAATCTGTCACTACCATCTTGATTTCCGCCATATTCCCTCATACCCCCGTTATTCTGAACCTTCAAAAAATTATCAGGTTCAAATCTTTTCCCATTTCAAAGAAAGTAACCGCTCAACAGTCCCGAGTCCCAGGCGGGCAGTATGTCCTTGCAGCGACCGTGGCGAACCGTCGGTACTTAGCGGGCGTACTTTGCCCGCTTACGTACCGCTACGGAGAGCATCGAGCGAGAGCGTGTCGCAGTAAGGACATACTGCCCGCCCGGGACGAGACCGCTTTAACCCACACCCTTTCTACGCATTATAGTCCAACTCCGCGTCCGTAGCATGGTCATAAATAAACGCCCTTCTAGGCGGCACGTCCGTCCCCATCAAGGTACTGGTCAGATCCGTGGCCAGCCGCGCGTCCTCAATCTCCACCCGCTTCATCATCCGTGTGGCAGGATCCAGCGTAGTCTCCCACAGCTGCTGGGCATCCATCTCGCCCAGACCCTTGTAGCGCTGCAGCGTAAACGGCCCCTTATGCCGCTTGCGGTACTTCTCCAGCGCCTTGTCGTCATAAAGATACTCCTCCTTACCCTTGGAAGGCATGGCCTTGTATAAGGGCGGCATGGCGATATACACATGCCCCTCATAGATAAGCTCCGGCATAAATCGGTAAAATAATGTCAACAGCAGCATGGAGATATGGGATCCGTCCACATCCGCATCCGTCATAATAATAATCTTGTCGTAGCGCAGCTTGCTGATGTCAAAATCGTTGCCGTACCCTTCAGAAAAACCGCACCCGAAGGCATTGATCATGGTCTTGATCTCCGCGTTGGCAAGCACCTTGTCAATGCTGGCCTTCTCCACATTCAGAATCTTGCCCCTGATAGGGAGGATCGCCTGGAAACTGCGGTCCCGGGCCGTCTTGGCGCTGCCTCCTGCGGAATCTCCCTCCACGATAAAAATCTCACATTTGGAAGGGTCCTTGGACTCACAGTTGGCCAGCTTGCCGTTGGAATCAAAGGAGAATTTCTGCTTCGTCAGCATATTGGTCTTGGCCTTCTCCTCCGTTTTACGGATCTTGGCTGCTTTCTCCGCGCAGCCGATAATACTCTTCAATACCTCCAGATTACGGTCAAAATACCTGACGATCTCCTCGCCAGTGACCTTGGCCACCACCTTGGCGGCATCCTGATTGTCCAGCTTTGTCTTGGTCTGCCCTTCAAAACGAGGATCCGGGTGTTTGATGGACACTACCGCCGTCATACCGTTGCGCACGTCCGCACCGGTGAAATTCACATCCTTCTCCTTCAGAATCCCCAATTCCCGGGCATAGGTGTTGATCACATTGGTAAACTGGGTCTTAAAGCCTGTCAGGTGGGTGCCCCCTTCGGAATTGTAGATATTGTTACAGAAGCCCAACACATTCTCATGAAACTCATTCACATACTGAAAAGCTGCCTCAACCACAATGCCCTCAGATTCACCCTTAAAGTAAATACATTCATGAACAGCTTCATCCCCCTTGTTCATATCCTTGATAAAGCCTGTGATCCCCTCCGGCTCATGGAAAGTGATCTGTTCAGGCTCCTCCTTACGCTTATCCTCGAAAATGATGGTCAGCTCAGGGTTCAGGTAAGCGGTCTCATGAAGACGGCTCTTAACCTCATCCTCCTTAAAGCGGGTCTTGTCAAATATTGTGTCATCCGGCAGGAAATTGATGGTAGTGCCCGTCTCCCTGGTCTTGCCGATGATTGGAAGCAGGCCATTTTCCAGTTCCACCACAGGTAAACCCTTTTCATATTGATCCTGATAGATGCAGCCCCCTAATTTGACCGTGACGGTCAACCGATTAGAAAGCGCATTGACCACCGAGGAACCCACCCCGTGGAGACCGCCGCTGGTCTTATAGGCGTTATTGTCAAATTTTCCTCCCGCATGCAGCGTGGTAAACACCAGACGCTCGGCGCTGATGCCCTTCTCATGCATTCCCACGGGGATGCCTCTGCCGTTGTCGCTGACGGTGGCGGATCCGTCCGCCTCCAGAGTTACCCGGATGGTGTCGCAGAAGCCCGCCAGATGCTCGTCCACGGAATTGTCCACAATCTCGTAGATCAAATGATTCAAGCCCTTGGTGGACACACTGCCAATATACATGCCCGGACGCTTGCGCACCGCCTCCAGGCCCTCCAGCACCGTAATGCTGGATGCACCATAATCAGTTGCTTTAGCCATAAATTACCTCGTTCATATCAGTTATTGTTATCTCCCCAGGACAGGATAATCACAGGAAGGATTTTTCACATGCCGGAAAAACGCCAACAAAACCCCAAGGGATTCTCATCCCCAGCGGTTTTGTGCATTTTCTCATGCATCCGTCTTTTTTGCTTATATACATTATAGCATACATTTTGTGGCAGGAAAAGGCAAAACTACTATATTTGCACATATAATTTCATATGTGCAGGAAATCCTGCATATGCTGCTTTCATGCAAAAACTATAGAAATGGATATAAATGAAGAGCACCTCTGTACGAAGTGCCCTAAACTTTCTATTTCATGTACTTCTACACCTCTATCTTCTTACAG
>CAMWTF010000191.1 GCA_947177105.1 uncultured Lachnospiraceae bacterium
AGAATCAGCAGCTGATCCTTGACAACAAGGCGATCTTCTGTCCCAACGGTACATTGCGGCCCAGCGAGATTGCGGCGGCGCCCAGGGGGGAGGGTTTTGAGTGGGGCTTCATGGCAATCCCTGCGGTGAACGCAGGCGGAGCCGGTTGTTCCTTCTGCTGGTTTGAGCAGATGTGGATTCCCGCGGCGGCTCAGAACCAGGATCTGGCGAAAGAGTTTGTGGCATATATGTATTCTGACGAGGCGGCAAAGATTTTTGCGAAATCTACGGCAATCCAGCCCATCGCCGGTGTGAGCGATTATCTGGAGGGTGACAATAAGTTGTTCTACAGCATTTATGACAACGGCGCGACCGCGGTTATGGGCGGCTTTGCGGCCACGGCACCGGTTGAGGGCGTCAATATGATGGATACCCTGTGCGGAACCGTCAACAGTATTGTGAGCGGTGACAAGACCGTTGCGGAATGGCAGGCTGCCGTAGAGGAAGTAAGCGATAAACTGAGGGCAGCAATGGAATAAGTGTCAGAAAGGTGCTCCAGGGGGTTCTGCCTTTGGAGCGCCTTTTTTAACAGCAGCCACGGAGGTGTGAATGTGAAAAAGAGCAGAGCGAGAAATATTTTTATCGGTGTATGTGTGGCACCGGCAGTCATATTGTTTATTATTTTTATGCTGATCCCCACCTTTAACGTATTTAAAATGTCGCTTTATAGATGGGGAGGATATTCCAACAACAAGACCTTTGTGGGACTGAATAATTTTAAAATTCTCATAGAGGATATGAACTTTTTCCGCTCTTTTCAGAATACGATTCTCCTGATTGTATGTGTGACCATTGTCACCATGGCTCTCTCCCTGATTTTTGCCGCAATTCTCGCCAGGGAAAAGATTAAGGGAGAGAATTTTTTCCGGATCGTATTCTATATCCCCAATATTTTGTCTGTAGTGGTTATCTCGGCAATCTTCTCGGCCATCTATGATCCGAATAACGGGCTGCTCAACAGTATCATCGGCATCTTTCGGGGAGGCGGCAAGACCCCTATTCTTTGGCTGGGGGATCAGAAACTGGTGATTTACAGTCTGGCCATCGCTATGATTTGGCAGGCCATCGGCTATTACATGGTCATGTACATGGCCAGCATGGCCAGTGTGCCGGAGAGCCTCTATGAGTCGGCGAACCTGGAGGGGGCCGGAAGAATCCAGCAGTTCTTTTCCATCACCCTGCCCCTGATCTGGACCAATGTCAGAACCACCCTGACCTTTTTCGTGATCAGCTCCATCAATCTGAGTTTCCTGTTTGTCAAGGCGCTGACCAGCGGCGGTCCGGACGGGGCTACAGAGGTTTTCCTGAGTTATATGTATAAGCAGGCATACACCAATTCTTCTTACGGGTATGGTATGGCGGTGGGTGTAGTAGTATTTTTATTCTCCTTCGGTTTGTCGGCGCTGATCAATTTTGTCACCAAGAGAGAGCCTTTGGAATTTTAGGGAGGAAAAGCGGATGAAGAAGAAAAAAGAAATGAGCTTCGATACCTTATATAAGCTTTTTATATACGTGGCCCTGCTGACGCTGGCCGTCAGTATCGTCGTACCGGTGGCGTGGGTGTTTCTGGCATCCATAAAAGAAAATTCCGAATTTTATGGGAATCCCTGGACTATGCCTAAGGGCGTTTACTTCCAGAATTTTATTGATGCTTTCCAGAAGGCAAAAATGGGCGAATATTTCATGAACTCGGTTCTGGTGACTGCGCTGGCCCTGGCCATATTGCTGGTGGTGGCCCTGCCCGCCGCCTATGTGCTTGCAAGATACCGCTTCCGGGGCAGCAAGCTGATCAACACCATGTTTATGGGGGGCTTGTTCATCAATGTAAACTATATTGTGGTGCCCATATTTCTTATGTTTGTGGATGGGGACAAATTGTTGAAGAATCTGGGAGGCTCCGGCTTTTTCCTGAACAATCTCTTTATTGTGGCCCTTGTGTATGCGTCCACGGCGCTGCCTTTTACCATATATCTGCTCTCTGGTTTCTTTGTCACCATACCCAGGGATTACGAGGAGGCGGCCTATGTGGATGGAAGCGGGTATTTTCGAACAATGGTGAGGATCATGATGCCTATGGCGCTGCCCAGTATCATCACCGTGATCCTGTTTAACTTTTTGTCCTTCTGGAATGAGTATATTATTTCCATGACTCTGCTCACTTCGGATGCCAAGACGCTTCCCGTGGGGCTTATGCAGCTGATGCAGGCGCAGAAGGCGGCGGCCAACTACGGGCAGCTGTACGCCGGACTTGTCATTGTGATGCTTCCCACCTTGATTCTGTATATTATGGTTCAGAAAAAGCTGACCCAGGGTATGAGTCTTGGCGGATTGAAGGGATAAATTGGCAGCGACTCAAGTAGGAGGTAAGATTATGAAATGGCTAACCAGATTATTGTATCTTGCGGTTTTTGTGATCGGCCTGGCGCTGATTGTGGTTGGGCAGCGCAGGATAGGACCCATCGGGCTTTTGCTTATGGTGATGGGCCTTGCGGGAATATTGCTTCTCCTTTATCTGTATAACAGAAAATTTCAGTAGGAATTTAACGGATTATGGTTGATTGCCTGTGTGACACAGGCGGATGGGAGCAGAGATGAATATGGAAAAAACAGGCAGACTCACATTACCCACCGATGTGGATATGGTGGAGGAGACAATACGACTGAAAAATCTGCTGGGGGCGGATGCCCTGCGGGACTGTGACGGCACTACTATGCCGGAGGAACTTTTAAGCCAGGACGCAAAAATATATGCTACTTATTATACTACCAGGAAGGACAATGACTGGGCCATGGCAAACCCGGAGGAAATCCAGCAGGAATATCTGATCAGCGACCGGGTGACGGCCAGGGACAGCCTCCTGCGCATACAGCTTATGAAAGGATTCCACACACAGCAGCTCAAGGTAAACACCATAGATTCCCCCAAGCGCTGGTGGGAGGTGGTGGACAGGACCACCGGAGAGATTGTTCCCGCAGATAGATGGGAATATGAGGAGGGGACAGGAGAAGTGGTGATCCAGACAGTCCCCTATCATCAGTACACGGTCAGTTTCCTGGCCTTTCTGATCTGGGATCCCGTACATATGTACAATTTTATTACCAACGACTGGAAGGATGCCCCCCATCAGTTGACCTATGACGTGCGGCAGCCCAAAACCCAGGCTTATGTCAAGGAAAAACTCAAAAAATGGTGTCAGGACAATCCCCATGTGGACGTGGTGCGTTTTACTACTTTTTTTCATCAGTTTACGCTGACCTTTGACGATCAGAAGAGAGAAAAGTATGTGGAGTGGTTCGGATACAGCGCCAGCGTCAGTCCATATATTCTGGAGCAGTTTGAGAAGTGGGCGGGATACAGGTTCCGTCCTGAGTACATTGTGGACCAAGGCTATCACAACTCCATCTTTCGGATGCCTTCCAGGGAATTTCGGGATTTTATGGAATTCCAGCAGATAGAGGTCTGCAAACTGGCCAAGGAATTGGTGGATATCGTGCATAGCTATGGCAAGGAAGCAATGATGTTCCTGGGGGATCACTGGATAGGCACAGAGCCTTACGGAAAGTATTTTGACAGTATTGGCCTGGACGCGGTGGTGGGCTCCGTGGGAGATGGCGTCACCCTGCGTATGATTTCGGATATCAAGGGGGTCAAGTATACGGAAGGCCGTCTTCTTCCCTATTTCTTCCCGGATGTGTTTACAGAAGGCGGCACTCCCATAGAAGAGGCGCAGGACAACTGGATCAAGGCAAGAAGGGCAATTCTGCGCTCTCCCTTGGATAGAATCGGATATGGAGGTTATCTGAAGCTGGCGGCTCAGTGGCCGGGATTTATTGAACAGATTGGCAAGGTGGTGGATGAATTTCGCCAGATTCACCAAAATATCCAGGGCACTCGGGCCTATACGGCGCCTTTCAAGGTAGGGATTTTGAACTGCTGGGGCAATATCAGAAGATGGATGTCCAACCAGGTACACCATGCCCTGTGGTACAGAGAGATCTACTCCTATGTAGGCGTCATAGAGTGTCTGAGCGGAATGCCCATAGATGTGGAGTTTTTGACCTTCGACCAGGTGAGGGAGGGCATTGCCCCCAAAATCAGGGTTATTATCAATGCGGGGGACGCTTACACTTCCTGGAGCGGTGGGGAAAACTGGAAGGATGAAAAAGTGGTATGCGCCATCCGCAGGTTCGTGGATGAAGGCGGCGGCTTTATCGGCGTGGGAGAGCCCAGCGCCTGTCAGTATCAGGGCCGGTATTTTCAGCTGAGCGATGTGCTTGGGGCGGACAGAGAAATGGGCTTTTCCCTGAGCACAGACAAATACAATGAAGTGAACAGGGAGCATTTCATTCTGGAGGATATTCTGGGTGAGATTGATTTCGGAGAGGGTAAAAGCCGTATTTATGCCCAGGGGGAAAACTGCCAGGTTCTGGACATGGATGGGAAGTATTGTCGCCTTGTGGTCAATGAATACGGCAAAGGCCGGAGCGTCTACTTCGCGGGGCTTCCCTATTCTCCCCAGAATTGCCGCATCCTGCTGCGAGCCATCTATTATGCCGCGCGCCGGGAAGAGGAAATCAGGAAATATTATGTGTCAAATGTAGATACGGAAGTGGCCTTTTTTGAGAAGACTGGGAAAATTGCGGTAATCAACAATGCAAGGGAGCCAAGGCAGACAGATCTGTATGTGCATGGCAGAGCAATCCGGCATCTTGACATGGATCCCATGGAAATGGTATGGGTAGATTGCTAATGTAATATCACTGACATGGTCTGTGATATACGGGAAAGGGGAAAACATATGATTGCAGAGAATCCGGTCCGCACAAAAGAAGCGGAGAAAGCGATCAGGCAGTTTGTCGCGGAGGGAAGCCTGACAGAGATCGTTCCCTATGGGAACGGCCATATCAATGACACCTATCTGGCGGTATTCCAAACCGGAGACGGCGCAGAGAAGAGATATATCCTGCAGCGGATGAATCACTCAATTTTTAAAAATCCGCCGCTGCTCATGGAAAACGTGGTAGGGGTTACACAGTATTTACGAAAGAGCATCCTGGCCCAGGGCGGCGACCCGGCCAGGGAGACCCTGAATGTGGTAAAAACTGTGGAGGGCGCAAGCTATTATGAGGATGACAGTCACAATTTCTGGAGGGTATTCCTGTTTGTAGAGGGAACGCTGTGTCTGGAAAAGGTGGAAAGCCCGCAGGATTTTTATGACTGTGGGGCGGCTTTTGGCAATTTCCAGAGAATGCTTGCGGATTACCCTGCAAAGCAGCTTCACGACACAATTCCAGATTTCCACAACACAGCTTCCCGCTTTCAGGATTTCCAAAGAGCGGTGAGGGAGGACAAAGTGGGAAGAGCCGCTCTGGTAGGCCCGGAGATTGCCTTCGCGCTGGCCAGAGAAAAAGAAACGGCGGTTCTGACAGATCTGCTGGAAAGAGGGGAACTGCCGCTGCGGGTGACACATAACGACACAAAACTCAACAATAT
>CAMWTF010000192.1 GCA_947177105.1 uncultured Lachnospiraceae bacterium
TACAGTTGGATGACACCAAACTTTTTTGCCTGTACGGTATAGTGGCAGGAAAGGATAACCGCGTTTATGGCTATTGCATCACTGGTGAGGGCGATCCCGTTCTTGCAGACCTGGAAAAGCCTGAGTCCTGTTATGTGTTACCCTTCAGACCGCTCAATGTGTTTAGCGGGCAGGAAGAGGGCGTGTATCTGAGCACCTTGGAAGGGTTATGGCTCTATGACCCTGAGAGCGGGCGCACACAGATAAAGTGGAAATGGAACGATGAATACATAAATGTAGATTACCAGCATCTGCAAAGCATCTTTTGCGGGAATCAGGAATGGCATTTGCTGTGTCATGTCCCTGACTCATTCATAGCCGGAACCAGCAAAGTAACTGTCGTGTCGGTCAGGAACGAAAGCCGCAAGGATTATGAAAAAAAGGAGACAATCACGTTGGGGTATGTGGATAACGACTCCAATCATTCTCTGGAAATGCTGGTAAACCTGTACAACAGACAGAGCAAAATATACCGGGTTGAGCTTGTTGCCTACAAGAACCAGGAGCAGGATGTGACAGGATGGGGAAATGAGCTTGCACTGCAGCTGCTCCGCGGAGAGGGCCCGGATCTAATGGATGTCCGTTCCATCTATGTGGGTAGCCTGGCAGATAAAGGGGCTATATGTGATTTGTCAGACTACTACATACAAAGCCCGGCGCTCAACGGAGAAGCTATCTTGGACGTAGTCTGGAGCGGTATGCAATGTAAAGGAAAAAATATGCTGGTAATTCCGTCTTTCTGCCTTATGGCACAGACGAGCAAGGAGCCTGTCAACGCAGAGGATTGGACTCCCGGAAAACTAATCCAACTGGCAAAAGAACAGGAGATGCTATGGCAATTTGGCACATCCCCCATGTGGGCGCTTTGGGATTGTATGAGACCATATGATGAATATACCCGCTATATTGACTATGATGAGAAAAAAAGCCATTTTGACTGTCCCGAATTCCGCTGGTTACTGGAAAATTGCGCTGAAATTAAAGAAAATGTCACTATGCCGGAAATTATCTTTACTGACAGTACTGTGCAGCCTTCATATCTGTACAGCTATACCATACATAATATGAATGACTTTTTCTGGCATTGCCAGAATATCAAAGAGCTGGGTTGCAGCTGGGTTGGGAACCCAAGCTGGGATGGCGCTGTGTACCGGCTGGTTCCCGACAATATACTTGCCATGAACCAAAAATCGGAAAACAAAGAAGGGGCCTGGGACTTCCTGCAATATATTTTATCAGAAGAATGTCAGAACGATATAGACTGGAGTTTCCCTGTGCGGGAAGACAGCTTCGAAAGATATTTGGCAGTTTCCTACCGTAGCAAGGAAGAAAATGACAGAACAGTAGCCCAATTCCACTATTCCACAAATTATTTCGATCCTGATGAGAAGGATTTTGACAATATAAGATACATGATAAGCCACGCTTTCATTCAAAGACTAAATGGCCCTGTGGAATCTATCTTAAACGAGGAAACCGAGATGTATTTTGCAGGGGATGCGACCCTGGATGATACAATACATAAAATAGACAGCCGTGTAACACTATATTTAAATGAATAGCTATTTTTTAGATTGGGGGGTGATTCCGTTGCGTTTCAAATAATTACAATTTGTAGTTCAGTAAGTAAAATTATTCAAAGGAGAATGAAAATGAAAAAAACAACATTATTTGCGCTGCTTACATGTTTTACTCTTGGAGTAACATTATCTGCGGATGCTGCCGAATCGAGAGCTGCTGCCTGTGCAAAACAAGATTGCCCTGGATTTTTGATTACGAGGGATTATGATTCTTCCTTTCCAAGCTATACTGAACCATGCCCTCTATTGCAGGGGTGCGAAATACTCACCAGCGATATAATATTGCACTACAGGAAAGTATTCTGCTCAGAATGCGGATATGTATATAAAGACGATTACATATCAACAACATGCACTCAATCACATTCAAAGCCCATTTCAATGCATTAATGAGCAAGGCAGCCGCTGGTTTTAGACCAGCGGCTGGATCTGTTTTTCTGTATACTATGTTTTTAAAGTCATGATATTATCGCTGTATTCTCCTTGATACACAAAATGAACCGGCCCCATCATGATCACCCCTTCCCGTTCATCCAGTCCCACCTGCAGTTGCCCTCCCGGCTGCCAGACCTCCACGCTTTTGGCGCAGAGTCCCAGTCTGTTTGCCACTACTGCCGCGGAGCAGCACCCGGTTCCGCAGGCCAGCGTCTCCCCCGTTCCCCGCTCCCATTCCCGGATGCGGATATGCCTCTCATCCAAAATCTGGGCAAAAGTCACATTGGTGCGCCTAGGAAAACATTGCATATGTTCCACCAGACTCCCGTACTTCTCCAGATCCAATGTGGATACATCCTCCGCAAACAGTACCACATGGGGATTCCCCCAGGAGAGGGCGGATGCCCTAAATACCCGATCCGCCACCTCCAGCGGCCTGTCCAGAAAATATTTCCCCTCCACAATCACCGGGATTTTCTCCGGAGTAAATTCTGGTCTTCCAATGGCCGCGCGGATGTTTTCCACCATCCCTTCCTTCACTTCCAGCCATACTCTTTTGATGCCGCCCAGGGTTTCTATCTTCAGTTCCTCTTTTTGCGTAAGCCCCTGCATATAGGCAAATTTTCCCGTACTGCGCAGAGCGTTTCCGCACATCTCAGCCTCCGTTCCGTCCGGGTTAAAAATCCGCATTCTGAAATCGGCGCGATCCGATGGACAGATTAGCACCAATCCGTCCGCTCCGATTCCAAAGTGGCGGTCCGATACCTCCCTGGACAGCCGGCCAGGATCTTCTATGACCTGATGAATAGCATCCATATACACATAATCATTGCCCTGGGCCTGCATCTTTGTAAAATACAGTTTCATTATTTCTCAGCCTCCTATACCATGTCCAACGCCTGGGCCAGATCGGCGATGATATCCTCCACATCCTCAATGCCCACGGATATGCGCACAAATCGCTCGTTGATGCCCAGCCGCTCCCGCACCTTGGGCGGGATGGACTCATGGGTCTGAGTGAGCGGATAGGTTATAAGCGTCTCCGTCCCTCCCAGACTCTCCGCAAACAGAATCATTCTGACATCCGACAGCAGGTGACGCACGGTTTCCACACTGTCCGCCTCAAGGGAGATCATACCTCCCTGCCCCGCATAGTACACCCTTTTCACTTTCGGATGTGTGCTCAGCCACTTTGCCACTTTCCTGGCATTCCCGTCGTGCCGCTCCATTCTGAGGGAAAGTGTCTTTATGCCCCGCAGTACCAGCCAGGAGTCAAGAGGCGCCAGCCCGTTTCCCCGGGTTTTCATCTGTGTCCGAAAATGCTCCGCCAACTCCCGGGACGCCGTCACCACTATCCCCGCAATCACGTCATTGTGGCCGCACAAATACTTCGTGCCGCTATGTACCACGATGTCCGCCCCCTGCTGGATGGGTCTCTGAAAATAGGGGGAGAGAAAAGTATTGTCCACCGCCAGAAGGATCCCGTGCCGCTTCGCAATCCCGGCAATCTCGGCGATATCCGCCACCTTCATCATGGGATTGGTGGGTGTCTCCACAAACAACATCCGTGTGGAGGGGCGGATTGCCGCCTCCACCCTAGCCATGTCAGTCATATCCAGATAGGTAAACTCACAGTCCATGTTACGGAAGATATCCTGACAGATGCGGTATGTTCCGCCATAAATATCGTCCGAGAGAATCACATGGTCACCCTTTTTTAACAGACCAAAGACGCACATATTGGCCGCCTGCCCACTGGAGAAGGCGAACCCTTCCATCCCTCCCTCCAGAATAGCCATCGTGCGCTCCAGTTCCTGCCTTGTGGGATTCTGCAGCCTGGAGTAATCATAGCCTGTGGATATGTCGAAGGCGCGGTGGCGGAACGTGGCCGTCTGAAAAATGGGAAAGCTGACCGCACCTGTCATGGGATCGCATCCCAGAGCTCCATGTACAACCTTCGAATCAAAATGAAGTTTCTCTTTCCTGTCATAGGTATTGTAATAGCATTCGTTGACCATTTTTATCCTCCCTGCTCTATTAAATATTCAAGTTTGGCCTTGGTATTTGCCGGATTCAACCCTTTTTGATGCCTTCCTGGGGTTCCCTGCACTTGTATTGTAAGGGAAATGCGGCATATAATGTAGTCGGAAATACTTATTTTTTATCCTGATTCTGTTTCTTACTTTGGTCAAAAATGTATCACAATTGTAAGTGCTTTCTTAAAATTCTTTAAGTCCCCTCCCCCATATGGAGCCGCAAAAAAGGCAAACTCTTGTGGAGTCTGCCTTTATATTATCTCTGTATTAAATTCAATCTAAATCAGATCTCCAGCGCCAGATGCAGTACGCTGCAGGCCGGGATTGTGAACTTAAGGCTCTGCCCTGTGATCTCCACCTGGTCAAACTTCTCGGTGTGTACCGCGTCAGGCTCCTCAAAAGTATTGTGGGCATGCATCTCGCCAGTGAGGATCGTGCCCTCCACTCCCTTGATATCCGTCTCTGTAAACACGGCGTCTATATCGTAACTCTCTGTCACGGACAGATTGTTCAGGGTCACATGAATCCTGCCGTCCTTGCCCAGGGATACGGACTCCTGAAGGTTCGGCACCTTAAAGTCCTTATGTCCGATCTCCTCTGTCTCCACATAGCTCTCCAAAAGCTCCCCGTCCTGATGGTACTTATACATGTTAAACACATGATATGTGGGAGTCTTAATCATCTTTTCTCCCTCCGTCAGGATCACGGACTGCAGCACGTTCACCAGCTGGGCGATATTGGCCATCTTCACCCGGTCGCAGTGCTTGTTAAAAATGTTCAGGTTGATGCCTGCCACCAGGGCGTCTCTCATGGTGTTCTGCTGATATAAAAAGCCGGGATTGGTGCCGGGTTCCACTTCGTACCAGGTGCCCCACTCGTCCACGATCAGGCCGATCTTTTTCTCAGGGTCATACTGATCCATAATCGCGCCGTGGTTTCTAATCAGCTCCTCCATGTACAGAGTCTTTTTCATGGTTATATAATATTTTTCCTCGTCAAAATCCAGCGCGCTCCCCTTTTTCTCCCAGCCGTCGGGGTGGGTGTAATAGTGGAGGGACAGACCATTCATAAAGCCGTGAGCCTTCTCCGCATGGTCGTGGGTGGTCTTCAGCACACCCTCCGTCCAATAGTAGTCGTCCACATTGGGGCCACAGCAGATCTTATAAATTTGCTGACCCTTCTTATAATTGCGCACATAGGTCTGGTATCTGCGGTACAGGTTGCCATAGTACTCCGGCGTCATGTTGCCACCGCAGCCCCAGTTCTCATTGCCCACGCCGAAATAGTCCACCTTCCAGCTCTCGGGATGGCCGTTTTTGGCGCGCAGATCCGCCATGGGGGATACGCCCTCAAAGGTCATATACTCCACCCACTCGCTCATCTCCTGCACCGTGCCGCTG
>CAMWTF010000193.1 GCA_947177105.1 uncultured Lachnospiraceae bacterium
CTTCAGCACCGCCGGATCCCCTGCCAGCAAATCCATCAGCGCATCTCTGGCGGTTCCAATGTCGGAGCGGTAGGAAATCCCCACGGAGATATCGCATCTTCGGTACTTGGCCGTGGTGATATTCACCAGGCTGCCGTTAGCCAGAGTTCCGTTGGGCAATACCACGGTCCGGTTGTCCGGGGTCAGCAGCTTGGTGTAAAACAGCTGGATCTCCGTCACCGTGCCCTCCTTGCCCCCCTCGTCAATGATATAATCCCCCACCAGAAAAGGCTTCAGAATCAGGATCAGCACTCCTCCCGCCAGATTGGACAGGCTCCCCTGCACCGCCAGGCCGATGGCCACGCCTGCGGAGCCCAGCAGCGCCACCACACTGGCGGCGTCCACGCCGAAGCCCCCTGCAATCATGAAGATCAGCAGAATATACAGCACCGCCTTGAGGAAAGAGTCGGTAAACTGCTGGACACCCACATCCACCTTTCCCCGCACCAGGGATTTTTTCACGATCTTGCGGACCAGCTTGATCACCTGCACCCCCAGCAGAAATACCACCAGGGCCAGCACGATCCGCAGCCCCATATTTAATGCCTTTTCCGGCAGTTCAGAGAAAAATTTCTCAATCATCCCGGGGTCAAGCTGGGATGTCTGCCTGGCGGCGACCCTGGGAACAATTACACGCACAAACATCAATTAACTGCTCCTTTCAGCCTACTGGGATACCGCTTCCCTATTTTTCTTTCCATCTGCAGTACCTGCCGGTTTACCGGAAACCTTCTTCTTCCCCGCCGCAGTTATACCTGCGGCGCTTACCTGCTTTTTCGGAGCAGCCTTCCCCCCAGCGCCTGCCGCCTTCTTAGATGCAGCCTTCCCCGCAGCTTCTGTCGCCTTTTCCGTATCGCTGTCCTTCCCGGCCGCCGTTCTCCCCGATGCCTTCTTGGGGGTATTTTCCTTGATCAGCGCCAGCTTTTTACGCACACGCTCCTCAATGACCCGGTTCAGTTCCGCCTCGGTGTAGGGTTCAAAGCGCAGGATACTCAGGGACAGGGGCGCCAGCTTGACGCTAATAGACACCGCCTGCTCATCCCACTCTATGTCCTCCGCGGCCAGGGCCCTTTTATTCACCACTCCCGTGCCGCCGTATATCTTTTCATCCGTGTTCAGTATCTCCTTGTATTTGCCGTCGAAGGGCACTCCTGTGCGAATATCCTGGGCCACGCCCGCAAAATTCGCCACCACCAGCAGCATATCCGCGGCATCCCCGCCCTTCCGCAGATAACTCAGATAGCAGTCATTGCCGGAGATGGCATTGATCCAGGCAAAACCCGTGGGATCCTGATCCAATTCATACAGGGCGGTCTCCCTGCGGTACAGATGGTTCAAATCCTTATATAACTCCGCCACACCCTTGTGTTCCGGCACCTCCAGCAATTCCCACTGCACTCTCCTGTTCTCGTTCCACTCGTCAAACTCCGCCAACTCCTGGCCCATGAACAGCAGCTTCTTGCCGGGATGAGTCATCATATAAGCATAGGTCAGACGCAGATTGGCCAGCTTTTCCTCCCTGCTGCCGGGCATCTTGCCCGCCATGGTGGCCTTGCCATGCACCACTTCGTCGTGAGAGAACACCAGCTGGAATTTTTCGCTGTAGGCGTAGATCATGCTGAAAGTAAGCTCCCCGTGGTGATGGCTGCGGAAATAGGGATCCATCCGGATATAGCCCAGATAATCATTCATAAAGCCCATGTTCCACTTTAAGTCAAAGCCAAGGCCGCCCTTATCCAGTTCCTCAGTGATCAGCGGGAACGCGGTGCTCTCCTCCGCGATGGACAACACGCCTGGATTGCGTTTTTTCAGGATGGAGTTCAGGTGCTTGATCATCTCCATGGCTTCTAAGTTTTCCTTGCCGCCGTACATGTTGGCCACCCATTCCCCGTCATTTTTGCCATAATCCAGATACAGCATGCTGGCCACGGCGTCCATGCGGATGCCGTCCGCATGAAACTTCTCCACCCAGAACAGCGCATTGGCGATCAGGTAGTTGGACACCTGGGGCCTTCCGTAATTGTAGATCAGCGTTCCCCAGTGGGGATGAAAGCCCTGACGGGGATCCTGATGCTCATACAGGCATGTGCCATCAAAGCCGGACAGTCCATGGGTATCTCTGGGAAAATGAGCCGGCACCCAGTCCAGAATCACGCCGATGCCCGCCTTGTGCAGTTCGTTGACAAAATACATAAAGTCCTCGGGGCTGCCGTACCGGGCGGTGGGTGCATAATAGCCGATGACCTGGTAACCCCAGGATCCGTCGAAGGGATGCTCCATGATGGGCATCAGTTCCACGTGGGTATAGCCCATCTCCTTCACATAGGCCACCACCTTGGGGGCAATGTCTCTGTAATTGGCGTATGGCTCGCCTTCCCGGGGCTCCAGGAAGGAACCCATATACATCTCATAGACGCTGACAGGGGCATTGCCCCCCTGAAATTCTTTGCGTTCTCTGATAAACTCCTCATCCTCCCAGGTAAAATGGCCGATGTCCACCACCACGGAGGCGTTGTCCGGGCGAAGCTGCGCCCCATTGCCATAAGGATCCGCTTTCAGGAAAGTCAGCCCTCCCCTGGCCTTGATCTCAAACTTATAGATGCTGCCCTCACCCACCTGTGGAATGAACAGTTCAAAGATACCGCTGTCCCAAAGGCGGCGCATCTGGTGTGTACGGCCATCCCAGCTGTTGAAATCTCCCACCACGCTGACCCGCATGGCATTGGGAGCCCATACGGCAAAATAGGTTCCCTCCTCCCCGTCCAGGGTGCAGGGATGCGCTCCCAGCTTTTCATATATGGTATAGTGTATGCCGGCGTCGAACTTTTCCGTGTCTTTTTTGGTGATCCTGGGGGCATGCCTGTAGGGATCCTGCACCTGGACCACATTTCCGTCCCGATCCGTCACCACATAGCGGTATGATCCCATCTCCTTCTCCGGGATCAGCGCCGCAAAAAAGCCTTCCTCATCAGCCATTTCCATGGGATACTCTCTGCCGCTTTTTACCAGCTGCAAAGTCATCTCTGCCGCCCCTGGATAAAACGCCTGTACCAGCATCTGGCTGCCCGCCTTGTGGGGACCCAGCAGATCGTGGGGATGATCGCACTCGGAGTATACAATCTCTTCTATTGCCGGCCAATTCATCAGTTTATACAGCTTATTGTCCATAGTCGCCTCTTTTCTGTATGGCTTCTTTCTTATTTTGGATTCCGCATCTGCCCGGAAAGTAGGCAAGTCCCTTGTTTGGCATATGGCAGCTTGGGCATCCATATGCCTTGCGGCGCGCTTTCGGGCAGATGCTGTTATATTATTATCCTTGCGCTGCGGGTGCCATACTGCCGCAGGGAAAGGTATGTACAAACAGCCCGCTTCTGAGCTTTGGCTCAAACCAGGTGGACTTAGGGGGCATCAGCCTGCCCGCGTCCGCCACGGCAAACAGTTCATAGATGGAGGTGGGATACAGGGCAAAAGCCACTTCCATATCCGTCTGCGTCCTTCTCTCCAGTTCCTCCAGCCCGCGGATTCCTCCCACAAAGTCAATGCGTTTGTCGGTCTTGGGATCCCCGATGCCCAGGATGGGGGCTAAAAGCTGATCCTGCAAAATGGATACGTCCAGCCCCTCCACCGCATCCTTGCTGCGGATGTCCTCATGGGCCGTGAGACGATACCACTGCCTGTGCAGATACATGCCGAACTGGTACTTTTTCTCGGGCCTGCAAGGGGATTCTCCCAGGCATTCCACGTCAAATTTCTCCCTGATTTTTTCCAGAAAAGCTTCCTGGTCATACCCGTTTAAGTCCTTCACCACCCGGTTATAGTCCAGGATTTTCAATTCATCCGCGGAAAACAGCACCGACAGGAAAAAGTTGTACTCCTCCTCCCCGGTGTGGGACGCATTCATCTCCCTGCGCCCAAGCCCCACCTTCACGGCGGAGGCGCAGCGGTGGTGTCCGTCCGCAATATAGATTTGCCCCATGGCGGCAAAGGTATCCCGGATGGTCCGCATCTGCTGCTCGTCGGACACTACCCAGACTCTGTGCGTGATGCCGTCCTGTGCGGTAAAGTCATAGACCGCCGTGCCCTCTGTCACCTGGGCTATCACCCGCTGCAGCGCCGCCTGGTTGCGGTAGGCCAGGAAAATGGGCCCTGTCTGGGCATTGCAGGCGTCCACATGGCGGATCCTGTCCTGCTCCTTGTCCGCGCGGGTGTTCTCATGCTTTTTAATCACCTGGTTCATGTAGTCGTCAATGGAGGCGCAGGCCACAATGCCCTTCTGGCTCCGTCCCTCCATGACCTGTTCATAGATGTAGTAGCAGGGCTTGTCCTCCTGGACAAAGCGGCCATCCTTTATCCACTGCCACAGCATGTCATGAGCTTTCTCATAGACACAGTCCGCATAGATGTCAACATCGGGAGCGAACTGGGTCTCCGCACGGTCAATAGAGAGGAAAGATCCGGGGTTTCTCTTCACCTCCGCCATCGCTTCTTCCCTGTTGTATACGTCATAGGGCAGGGCCGCGATTTCCGCCTCGAGCCCCTTGGCCGGCCTGTATGCCTGAAATGGTCTGATATCTGCCATATTTTCCTCCTTGGATATAGTTTTCTGCCAAATAACACTTTTCTTCTTATCATATCAAAAATAGCTATACACCACAAGCGTTAAAGTGTTATAATTAAGAAAAATTTTGTGAGGAGTGATGCGCTATGACAGACGAGAACCGTGCTATTTTAAAGAGAATTAACGATTACGCGGAACAGGTGATGGGAGATATCGATCCTCAAAAAGTCCCTGTCTCCGCCCAGATTGAGAAGCTGAAGCCGATCATGCAGGAGATCGCTGATGAGAAAAATATGGCTTTGGAGGATATGTTTATCCTGTATATGGATATTCAGTCCGAAGCTTCCTGTGCCACGCAGCAGAAGCTTTCCGAGGAACTGCAGGATCTGAATGACGGCAGCGGTATGCCGATTCTGATCCGGTGACGGCCTGGCAGACCGGCGGTGTTTTGCTTGGCAGGATATATACAGACGGGATTTCCTTTGATGCAGGAAATCCCGTCTGTATTGCTGTCCTATTCATTTGCTATGACAATACTCAAATCATCTTTCCTTTGGATTGCTGTCCGCCCATAATGCGATAATAGGTCCGCATCACCAGAAGTACCGCCATCACCGGCAGCCTGCGGAACCATCCGCCGCATTTCGCCCATCTCACCAGGCGGGCAAGGTTCTCCCTTCTCTCCTCCTCCGTTATATCGTATTTATCCAAAAACAGAAGTAACAGATAGAAAAATAACGCAATCATGGCAACTGTCGAATACAATTCCACAGGAACGCCGTCAGCGGTACTGGGTTCCGCATACTTTGGAGTGTTTGTGGGAAGGGAATTCCAGAA
>CAMWTF010000194.1 GCA_947177105.1 uncultured Lachnospiraceae bacterium
GGCAGGAACTTTGGTATGTGACGCTGCCGGCCATGAAGCCTCAGTTGATGTTCGGCGCGGTAATGCAGATTACCCAGTCCTTTGCGGTGGCCGACATCTCCATCAACCTGGCCGGCAATCCTTCGGTCAATTACGCCGGCGCAACGGTCGTAACCCATCTGCTGGATTACGGCTCCACCCGTTTCGATATGGGTTATGCGTCCGCAATCGCCACCATCCTGTTCCTGTTGATGGTAGGCACCAACAAACTGGTACAAAAAATATTAGGAAGGGTGGGAGAATAAGTGGCTGAGAAAGATATTATCAAAAGAAAAAGACGCTTCTTTCGCAAAAGAGAAAAACAGCTGAACCGGTCCATGGCAGGTAACACCCTTTTGTTTGTTCTGATGTTCATCTGCGGTATTTTCATGGTGCTGCCGCTGGTAATGATTATTAACAACGCGTTAAAGCCTCTGGATGAACTGTACCAGTTCCCGCCCAAGATATTTGTGCGCAACCCTACACTGGAGAACTTCTCGGATCTGTTTGTGCTGATGAACGACTCCTGGATTCCGTTTTCCAGGTACATCCTGAACACCATCATCATCACTGGCTTTGGCATGGTGGGGCATGTGGTGGTGGCATCCCTGGCGGCTTATCCGCTGGCGAAGCACAGGTTCCCAGGCAAGAATATCCTGTTTAGCATGGTAGTGCTGTCCATGATGTTCTCCTGGACCGTAACGCAGATTCCCCAATACCTGATCATTTCCTGGATGGGAATCAACAATAACTATTTAGCTCTGATTTTACCGGCCTGGTCCTTCGGTATGGGCCTATACCTGATGAAGCAGTTTATGGAGCAGCTGCCGGATTCTCTGATGGAGTCGGCGAAGCTGGACGGCGCCACCGAGTGGCATATCTTCTGGACCATTGTGATGCCCAATGTAAAGCCCGCGTGGCTGACCCTGGCCATCTTCCAGTTCCAGCAGATGTGGGGCAACACAGGTTCCATGTTCCTGAGAGACGAACAGTTAAAGCCCCTGCAGTTCGCGCTTCAGCAGATTACCGCGGGCGGTGTGGCGAGAGCAGGAGCGGCTGCTGCCGTAACCTTTATCATTGCGGCGGTACCTATCATTTTCTTCCTGATCTGCCAGAGCAATATCTTAGAGACCATGACAACATCCGGTATGAAGGACTAAGAGGGAGGAGCGTATATGAAAAACCAAAAACTGGTCAGAAAAATAGCAAAAAGCGCTGCGGCTTTCCTCCTTGCGGTTGTCACCGGTGTAACGGCAATTCCTCAGGAGGCGCAGGCATCCAGTCTGCCCTATCAGCCTTACAATTACAACTATTGGGAGGATATCGTATTTACTCCCGCAGCCTACGAACCCAGGAAAATAGTTTCCGGCCTGGACTTTACATTTGAAGGGGAAGCCATCGGAGCGTTTGTGACACCCCAGGATCTGTGTAAATCTCCCACAGGGGACGTATACATAGCGGACACCGGCAATAACCGAATTGTGGTGGTAGATTCCACCATGACGGAGGTCCGCAGGATCATTACAACCTTTGACAACAACGGGGCGGAGGACGGCTTTAAGCAGCCCACGGGCGTGGCCGTATCCCAGTCCAATCAGCTGTATGTGGCGGATTCCCAGAACCGCCGTGTGGTAGTGCTCAATGAGGACGGCACCCTGGCCAGGTTCGTGGAGAACCCGCAGTCCGAGGTGCTGGATGAGGGATACCAGTTTGTGCCGCTGAAAGTGTCTGTGGATTACGCGGACCGTGTCTACTGCATTGCCCAGAACATGTTCGAGGGTATCATGGTGTTTGAAACAAACGGTGAATTTACCGGATTCTTCGGCACCATCAACGTGGAGATCTCCCTGTGGGAGAAATTCTGGAGGAAACTGGCCACCAAGGAAGAACGCGCCAAATCCCAGCTGTTCATCCCCACGGAGTTCACCGGCATCGACATTGACCCGGACGGCTTTGTATACGCCTCCAACATTGATCCCAATGGCGAACAGGGCGTGCGCAGACTGAACCCCAAGGGACAGGACGTTATCAAGAAGGGCGTCAACAAAAATGTGGGCGGCGACCTTTGGATTGACGGGAACTCCGATTACTCCGGTCCTTCCCAGTTCACAGATGTGGTCTACAGGGACAGCGGTATCTATTCCTGCCTGGACAAAAAGCGGGGACGCATTTTCACCTACGACCATGAGGGGAACCTTTTGTATATCTTTGGGGGCCTTGGCACCCAGACCGGAACCTTCCGGCTTCCGGTTGCCATCGAAAATATTGACAGAGACCTGATCGTGCTGGACGCTACCAGCGGCAATATCACCTTCTTCAATGAGACTGAGTACGGGCGGCTGATCAACCAGGCCGTGGCGCTGCGCTATGACGGCGACGAAGCCCAGGCCGTGGAACTCTGGGAGAGAGTACTGGATCTGGACGAGAATAACGAGCTTGCCAACACCGGTATCGGCAAGGCTTATCTGACAGCCGGCGACTACGAGAAGGCAATGTATTATCTGGAACTGGGCATGGCCCGGGATTATTACTCTGTGGCCTACAGGCGCTATCGGAATAATTTCCTGACAGCCAACGCCAATATATTGCTTTCCATACTCTTCGTGATTATCATCGCATGGGTGGTGTGGCGCAGAATCAAGAAGAAAAAGGGAATTGTTCTGTTTAAGAAAAAGGGGAAGAAAGGAGGCAGCCTGAATGCGTAAGTATTTTTCCGGAGAGAAATGGAGTTATATGCTCTACACCATATCCCATCCTATGGACGGATATTATTGGATTCGTCATGCGGAGAGGGGCAGCGTACCTCTGGCTATCCTGATGGTTGTGTTCTTTTCCGTATGCTTTACGGCCAACAGGCTGTTGGCCAGCTTCGTGGTAAATGATATAAACCCCAGGGCGGTAGATATTCTTTATGAACTTGCGGGTGTACTTGCTTTCTACCTGCTTTTATGTGTCAGCAACTGGTGTATCACCTGCCTCATGAACGGTGAGGGGCGAATGAAGGATATCACCGTGGCAGTGGGATATGGCACCGTACCCATCACGATGGTGCTGATTCTGTCCACTATCATCAGCCAGTTTATAGCGGATGACGAGCAGGCTTTCTACACACTGCTATTAGTGGTTGGCATCGTTTACGGTGTCATTATGATACTGATCGGTATTATGCAGGTACATAATTATACGCTGGGTAAGACACTGATTACCCTGTTCCTCACCTTTGTGGCACTGCTCATTATTGTATTTCTGATATTGCTTCTGACCAACCTGCTGGGCATGGTTTATAACTTCTTCAGAAGTATATATACGGAAATTATCTTCAGAACGTAGGGGGGCCATAGTATATGAAAGCTTCTAAGGAAAAGAAAATAAAAGGGCCTATGAGTCTGACCAAGCGGGTTGTGCTCAGTATCCTTGCGGTGGCTGTAATAGTGGGAGCGGTCTACCTGATTTACTATTTTACCCACTATGTATTTTACGACAAGCATGAAGATTATGTGACTTCCTACGAGTATGAACCGGGCGGCGCATACACTCCCATAGCGGAGGCTCAGTCTGATGTGCCGGACTTTGAACTGGTGGCGGAGAGTGAATACTTAAAGCTCTATACCCAGCCATCCACGGCCATCGTGGCGGTATATGACAAGAGAAATGGAGAGACGACCTACACCAATCCACTGAATGCGGACGAGGACACGGTGGCAAACGGCGCCAATATGAATTATCTGAAGTCTCAATTCCTGCTGTACTACTACAATGAGGAAGCTGTATCCGGCACCATGGCTACCTTCAACGACTGCGTGAGGAAGAACCAGTTCTCCATGGAGGGAATTGAGAACGGTGTTCGCTACATGTACCATTTGGGTGAGATCGCGGACAATCAGATGCATTTCGAGGTTCCTCTGGAGTACCGTCTCCATGAGGATTACCTGGAGGTATCCATTCCCACCTGCGGTATCAAGGAGTACAATAACGGATATATTTACCGTATTCAGCTGCTTCGTTACATGGGGGCTACTTCCTATGATGACAAGGGATATATCGTGGTGCCCAACGGCTCCGGTTCCATCATCAATTTTAACAATGGCAAGCGCACTGCCGCCAGCTATTCGCAATATATATACGATATCGATCCGCTGGCAGCCAACTACACCACCACGGAGATTCTGGACCCGGCCAGGCTGGCCCTGTTCGGCATCTGCAAAGAGAATTACGATATGCTGGTGACGGTGGAGGACGGTGCATCCAATGCGCTGATCACAGCCGGAATATCCGGAGTGTACAACGATTTGAACTATGCCTATCCCTCCTTTGTACTGAGGGTTGCGGATAACCTGCGGATGTTTGGCGATTCCACCACGGATGTGTATGTCATAGAGCCGAATCCTTATGATGTGAACATGACGGTGCGATATACCTTCCTGGACGAGAAATATAAGGGCTATGCAGGACTGGCCACCTATTACAGAGAGCGGCTGGTGGAGGAAGGCAAGCTGACCCGGCTGGAAGAAACAGAAAATATCCCGTTCTTCTATGATGTCATTGCCGGCGTGAAGGAAAACGCCCATTTCCTGGGGGCGCAGTATCTGCACACTTTCTCCATGACAGACTTTGACGAGGCGGAGCAGATGTCAAGCGAACTGGCGGCAAGCGGTATAGGCAGTCAGGTTATGAATCTGCAGGGATGGTTTAACGGCGGCTACTATCATGACACGGCGGATAAAGTCCGCGTCACGGGCAAACTGGGCGGCAAGTCCGGTTTGGAAAAACTGAATGAGACGGTAACGGCTAACGGCGGCGATATGTATGTGGATGTGGCGTTCCAGCAGGTGACTTTCGCGGACGACGGATTTAACTATGGAGCCGAGGGCGCAAGATACTATGGCGCCGGGTATGTGGCCTCCTTTGGACTAATCAATCCCACCACGCTGCGCAACACATCCGGTCTGGGCTATGCGGAGAACAGATATGACCTGTTGTCCCCCAAGTTCCTGCCCAGATATGTGGGAAAATTTGCCGGAAAGATAGAGAAAATTGACGTGACAGGCATTTCCATTCGTGATCTGGGAAGCGTCCTGGTATACGACAAGAAGAGGACCAACCAGATTACCAGGGAAGCGGCGCTGGATGTGGTGCTGGGTCAGCTGGGAATCCTGGAGGATACCGGCAAAAAGCTGATGACCAACGCGGGCAACGATTATAGCTTTGCCTATACGGACACTATTATCAATGCTCCGATCAGCGGCAACAGCCTGCCCATTATTGATGCCAATATCCCTCTGTATGAGATGATTACACACGGCTATATAACCAGCGCGTCCGGCCATTTGAACTTTGTGAACCGGGACGATATGGCCAGTACAACGCTTAACCTGATTGAGTTTGGCGTATCTCCCCACTATGTGTTTAC
>CAMWTF010000195.1 GCA_947177105.1 uncultured Lachnospiraceae bacterium
CCAACGGGACACACCTGGCAGGCAGTGAGAATGTATACAATGTCATTTTGGATGTAAAAGTGATCCGGGAGACGGAGAAGCTGAATCAAAAGGACTATATGGAGCCTACCCTGCAGGCGTTGGGCCGGTATTTTGATCTGGACATGTCCGCGGTCCGTTCCTATGTGGCCACCCATGAAAAATCAGCCTACTATGTGTTGGCCAGGCGTCTGCCCTATGATGCCATCAGCGATTTTCAGGCGGCCATGGATGCGGAGGGAAGCATGATCAGGGGGGTCTGGTTTGAGAAGGAATACAAGCGTTATTATCCCCTGGGTACTCTGGCCTGCGATGTAATTGGCTTTACCAGCTCGGACAATGTGGGCGCCTACGGTCTGGAGGCATATTACAATGAGGAACTCAACGGCACCACAGGCAGGGAGTTCGGCTACCTGAACGATGACTCCACGCTGGAGAGGACGGTAAAGCCCGCGGAGGACGGCTATACCATACATACTACGCTGGATGCCAATATCCAGGGTATAGTAGAGAAATATTTAAGGCAGTTCAACGACGAACATAAGGATGAGGCGAGGATAGGAAACGGAGCTGAGAATGTGGGCTGCATCATCATGGAGATCAACACCGGAAGGATTCTGGCTATGGCCAGCTACCCGGTGTATGACCTCAACGATACCCGCAACACGGATGCATTGCTTGGCAGCGTGATGGTGGACGCGGAGGGCAATAAGACCAAGCAGTATATCACGGCAGAAAGCATTGCGGCGATGAATGATACAGAGCTGTACATGAATCTGAATTACCTGTGGAAGAACTTCTGCATCAGCGACACTTATGAGCCGGGTTCCACTTCCAAGCCCTTCACTACAGCCATAGGGCTGGAGACAGGGGTCCTGACCGGAAACGAAGTCTATCAGTGCAGCGGTTCTATGGAGAGCGGAGGCTACACAATCAGGTGCCATAACACCTGGGGCGACGGGGACGTGGGAGTGGAGGATGCCATCGCCTGGTCCTGCAATGTAGCGCTTATGAAAGAGGCACAGGCCATCGGCATAGAGCGCTTTGCCCAGTTCCAGCAGGCTTTTAATTTCGGGCTGCGAACCAATATTGATCTGGAGGGAGAGACCAGAACAGCCTCTCTGATTCTGGGCGCGGATAAGATGACTCCCACGGATTTGCTTACATACTCCTTTGGACAGGGGTTCAACGTGACCATGATTGAGATGATCACAGGATACTGTTCTCTGATCAACGGGGGTTACTATTATGAGCCTCATATGGTGGACAGGATCACCAATGCCAACGGGGCCACTGTGGAAAATATTGAACCCAGGGTGCTGCGCCAGATCATATCGGAATCCACCTCGGAGCGGATACGTCAGTACTGTGAGGCGGTGGTAATGCGGGAGAATGACACCAGAATCACGGGACGTACGGCCCGGCCCGCAGGATATGCCATCGGGGGAAAGACCGGCACGGCTCAGACCTTCGACAGGGACACAGGGAAACGTTCCAAGACCGAACATGTGGTATCTTTTATCGGTCATGCCCCGGCAGATGACCCCCAGATCGCCATCTATGTGGTGGTGGACAGGGCCAACGCACCGAAACAGGATCAGGCCAGATTTGCCACGGGTATTGTGCGCAATGTACTGACAGAAGTGCTGCCCTACCTGAATATCTATATGACAGAGGAGCTGTCAGAGGCGGAGGTCAAGGAACTGCAGGATTTGCAGATGGCTATTACGAACCAGTATACCCAGACTCCGGAGGAGGAAGAGCTGGACAGTATCCAGAGTCAGGAACCCCAGCCCACTCAGGCGCCTGTTGCCACCCGGCCGGCCTGGATGGATTTTCCCATAGATCCTGCCACGGGCCATAGGGTGGATCCTGCCACAGGAACACATTATGATCCCAACACAGGTGATTCCATCACCGAAAGCTGGGGGGCGCTGGAGTAAGGAACTGCTTCTGAAGGGAAATATCACGAATAACCTCATAATAATGGGAATACAGTATAGTAACGGTTGTTATGAGGTTTTCTTTATGCCGGAGACACAAAACAAGATAGCACACCGGAAGAAGATACTGACGGTATTTCTGGGCTGCAGTCTGGTGCTGGTAGGGCTGTTCGCCCGCCTGGTCTACCTGATGGTATGGGAGGGCGATTACTATGCGGGAAAAGCCACAGAGCTGCACGAACGGGAACGCAGCATAAAGGCGGCCAGGGGACGCATCCTGGACTGCAACGGGGAGGTGCTGGCCGACAACCGGACAGTGTGTACCATCTCTGTGATACATAACCAGATCGAGGACCCGGAGGCGGTCATTGCCATGCTGTGCCGGGAACTGGAGCTGTCCGAGGAATATGTGCGTAAGCGGGTGGAAAAATACAGCTCCATGGAGCGCGTCAAGAGCAATGTGGATAAGAGTATAGGCGACAAGATCAGAGAGTACGAGATGCCGGGGGTCAAGGTGGACGAAGACTACAAGCGGTACTACCCCTACGGGGAACTGGCCAGCAAGGTGCTGGGTTTCACCGGCGGAGATAACCAGGGCATCATAGGACTGGAAGTGATCTACGAGAAATATCTTCAGGGGGAGCCGGGAAAAATCCTGACCATGACGGACGCCAAAGGAATCGAGGTGGAAGCGGCGGGGGAGAGGCGTATAGAGCCGGTAAGCGGCAACGATCTGTATATCAGCCTGGACCGCAATATCCAGACCTATGCCACCCAGCTGGCCTACCAGGCCATGGAGACCAAGCAGGCGGAAGGCGTATCTATTTTGGTTATGAATCCCCAGAACGGGGAAATCTACGCCATGGTGAACGTACCGGAATTTGACTTAAATGATCCCTACACCCTGCCGGAGGGCTCGGGGGAGAACCTGACTTCCCAGGAGCAGCAGGATCTGTTAAACCAAATGTGGCGCAACGGCTGTATCAATGACACCTATGAACCCGGTTCCACCTTCAAGATTATCACTGCGGCGGCGGGGCTGGAGCAAGGAGTAATCACTCCCCAGAGCCAGTTTTCCTGTCCGGGGTTTATCATGGTGGAGGATCGCAAGATCCGCTGTCATAAGGTGGCGGGGCACGGAGGGCAGGATTTTACCCACTGTATGATGAACAGCTGCAATCCGGCGCTGATTTCCGTGGGGCTGCTGCTGGGGGTGGACACCTACTATGGCTATTTTGAGCGTTTCGGCCTGCTGACCAAGACCGGCGTGGATCTGCCCGGGGAGGCGGGCACCATCATGCACAACAAGGAGAATATGGGCCTGGTGGAATTGGCCACAGTATCCTTTGGCCAGTCTTTCCAGATTACCCCCATACAGCTTGTCACCACTGTCTCCTCCCTTATCAACGGCGGCAGACGGATCACTCCGCACTTCGGTGTGAAGGTGGTGGACGCCCAGGGGGATCTGGTGGAGAGTTTTGCCTACCCGGTCACTAACGATATCGTGTCCGTGGAGACTTCCGCCACTATGCGGGAGATCCTGGAGATGGTGGTGAAAGAGGGCTCCGGCAAAAACGGCAAGGTGGAGGGCTACCGGGTGGGAGGAAAGACCGCCACCAGCCAGACGCTGCCCAGGGGCAGCGGGAGATACATATCTTCTTTTATCGGCTTTGCGCCGGCGGACGATCCCCAGGTCATCGCCGTAGCCATCGTGAACACTCCCCAGGGCGTATATTATGGGGGACAGGTGGCGGCTCCCATTATCCGGCAGTTGTTTGAAAATATTCTTCCGTATATGGGGATTGAGCAGACGGGGTAAGAAGTGCTTCTTGCAATACGCGCGGCTTGGGCTTATAATGTATTGGATTTGTCTTGACAGGAAGGGAATATGTGGGACTTTAAATAATCCAGCCAAGAAATATCAATAACTTTCTTGAAAAGGTTATGGCTGGACAGGTGAAGTCGCGAAGGTACACGAGAGCGTCTTTCATGAGATCTTTTACGAATAAAAGGCGTCTCTCCCATGTGTGTATCGAAGGGACTTCACCCTTTAGTGCCATCGCGCAGCGATTATAAATAGGAGGATTTTGAGATGTTTGAGGGACAAAAGTGTTTGGTCATAGGGTCCGGCGTCAGCGGCATGGGCGCGGTATCTATGCTGGGACATATGGGGGCGGATATTCTGCTCTTTGACGGCGGCGATAAGATCACACAGGAGGAGCTGGAGGCAAAAGTCCCCCAGGGAATACAGGCGAAGTGTTATGTGCGGCAGCTGCCGGAGGAACTTTTGTCCCGGATAGAAGTGGCGGTATTAAGTCCCGGTGTGCCCACGGACATTCCGCTGGTGCAGGAACTGAGGACCCGGGGAACCCGGATTATCGGGGAGATAGAGCTGGGCTTTCTGGCGGAGCGGGGCAGGGTGGCGGCCATCACCGGCACCAACGGCAAGACCACTACCACCACACTGGTAGGGGAGATCATGAAGGTCCATCTGGGGCCGGAAAAAGTGTTTGTGGTAGGCAACATCGGGAACCCCTATACGCTGGAGGCGGAGAAGACCGGGCCGGACACGGTGACGGTGGGGGAACTGAGCAGTTTCCAATTGGAGACGGTGGACACCTTCCGTCCTCAAGTTTCAGCGATTCTGAACGTTACGCCGGATCATTTAAACCGTCATCACACCATGGAAGCCTATGTGGAGGCGAAAGAGCGCATCGCCATGCAGCAGACGCAGGAGGAAATCTGTGTGCTGAACTACGAGAATGCCTACACCAGAGATTTCGGCGGCCGCTGCCCGGCAAAGGTGGTGTATTTCTCCTCCGTAAGGGAGCTTAAGGAGGGATACTTCCTCAAGGGAGAAGAGATCTTTCTGGCAGAGGACGGCCAGGTAAAACCGCTGCTGAACGTACACCGGGATATGAACCTGGTGGGTGTGTGCAATGCGGAGAACGTGATGGCGGCCATCGCCATCGCCAGAGCTTTGGAGGTTCCCATGGAGACCATCCTGCAGGTGATCCGAAAGTTCCATGCCGTGGAGCACCGCATAGAATATGTGGCGGCCAGAAGAGGCGTGGATTACTACAATGACTCCAAGGGGACCAATCCCGATGCCGCCATCCAGGGCATCAGGGCCATGAGCCGTCCCACGGTCCTGATCGGAGGCGGCTACGACAAACAGAGCGAATACGACGAGTGGATCGAAAGCTTTGAGGGCAAGGTGAAATGGCTGGTGCTGGTGGGCCAGACCAGGGAAAAGATTGCGGACTGCGCCCGGGCCCACGGCTTTGACCGGATTCGCATGGCGGACACCTTTGAGGAGTGTCTGCGGCTCTGCACCCAGCTGGCCCAGGCGGGCGATGCGGTGCTGCTTTCCCCGGCCTGCGCCAGCTGGGGCATGTTCCCCAACTACGAGACGCGGGGGCAGGTGTTCAAGGATTATGTAAACGGGCTTGAGGAGTGATTGCGT
>CAMWTF010000196.1 GCA_947177105.1 uncultured Lachnospiraceae bacterium
AAGCCGGACCACATTGGCCTTCAGCTCTACAATCTCTTCATCCTTCTCGCTTATGGAAGTCTGAAGCCTCTCCAGTTCCAGTTCCATCTGCCGAATCTGATCCACTGCGTCCACCAGACTGGTGTAGCCGCCATAGCTCTCCGGATCCTTGGTCTCCAAGATGGAATTGCCCGGCAGCATCCGGTTTAACACCGGCACATCCTGCAGAATCGGAGTCAGCACCTTGCTGCCGAAACCGCCCACGTCCAGCTTGATGATCACCAGGATCACAGCCAGCCACACCATCACAATCATGATCGTGGCCAGGAGGGTGCCAAAGCCACCTCCCTCGTCATCGTCAGCCAGTTCATCCTCTCTCTTTGCAATCTCCTTGGCCCGGCGCCTGGCTTCCTTTCTCTGCTGCTTCTGCTCGCTCTTCAGCTGCTTTTTTTCACTCTTTATCTGGTCCATCTCAGCCTTCACAGCCACCTGCTTGGGATCTTCCTGTTTCGCCATCGCTTTTTAACTCCATTCCTCTATACTGCTTCGACAACAGCCTTTTCCTTCTGCCGCTGACCATAAGTGTAGCTGGTCAGTTCGTCCACTTCCTTGCTCTCCTGCTTCTTCTCATCCATCAGGAACTGTTCAAACGCCTTCTCCTTCAATGTCTCATGGGACTTGCGCTCTATCATGACTGCCGCCAGTTTCTTCCTGGCCTGCTCCACCATTTCTTCCGCTTTCCGAATCTGGATGTGCTGCAGGGCAATATATTCGTCCATGCGCAGGATCGCTTCCTTGTTCTCCGCCATATCCCGACAGTTCAGCGCGCCCATCAGCTGCTCTCTGGCCCTGCGCTCATAACCGGCCTTGCGCTCTCTCAGCGCCGCAAGCCGCTCCTGCTCTTCGTTCAAACGTATCTGCGCCGCCGCAAATTCCTGTTTGGCCTGGGTCTCCATCTTCAGTTTGATATCCAGGATACTCTGCATCCGATACCGGAATCTGGCCATGGCTTATTCCTTTCCAAACATTTCTCCCAGGCGTTCCACGCTCTCCTCAAAGCTGACCTTTTCATCCACTTCCTGCTGTAGAAACTCATTAACCTGGTGAATCATGGTAATGGCATAATCAATCTCCGGATTACTGCCGCTCTTATAGGCGCCGATATTGATCAAATCCTCCGCCTCATTGTAGGTGGCCAGCACATTCTTCAGCCTGCCGGCCAACAGTTTATGCTCTCTGGTGGCAATCTGGCTCATGCAACGTGAAATACTCTGCAGCACGTCGATGGCCGGATAATGGTTCTTATGTACCAGCTTGCGGTTCAACATGATATGCCCGTCCAAAATACTCCGGGCCGTGTCAGTGATAGGTTCATTGAAATCATCGCCGTCCACCAGCACGGTATACAGACCCGTGATAGAACCCACCTGAGATCGCCCTGCCCGCTCCAAAAGCCTGGGCATCTCCGAGTAGACGCTGGGGGGATAACCTCTGGACACCGGCGGCTCACCGCTGGCTAGGCCAATCTCTCTCTGAGCCATGGAAAAACGGGTCAGAGAGTCCATCATCAGCAGCACATCCTTGCCCTGATCCCGGAAATACTCCGCGATGGCCGTGGCAGTCAACGCCGCCTTTTTCCGCTCCAGGGCCGGGCGGTCGGAAGTGGCCACCACCACCACGGAGCGCCGCATACCCTCCTCGCCCAGATCCCGCTCAATAAATTCCCGCACCTCACGGCCCCGCTCGCCGATAAGGGCGATCACATTGATATCCGCTTTGGTATTGCGGGCAAACATGCCCATCAACGTGGATTTTCCCACGCCGGATCCGGCAAATATACCAATTCTCTGCCCTTTTCCCACGGTCATGATGCCATCCACAGCGCGCACTCCCAGCGGCAGCACAGTGTCGATGATCTCCCGGCGCAGAGGATCCGGGGGCGGCGCCTCCACGGGATAACTGCCTCCCTTGATATGGGTGCCGTCCACCGGCTGCCCCAGACCGTTTAACGTCTTGCCAAGCAGCTCCTCGCTCACTGTGACAGTCAGCGGATAACCGGTGTTTTCCACGGAGCATCCCAGCCGGATTCCCTCCACCTGATCCAGAGGCATAAGCAGTGTTCTCTTGTCCCTGAAACCCACCACCTCCGCCATAACAGGCTGCGCCAGATCCCCGTCCGGCACGATCCGGCATACGTCTCCCAGCCGTGCGTCCGGTCCGACAGATTCAATGGTGAGACCCACCACATTGACCACCTTGCCCAGTTTCCGGAAAAAGGTCTGTTCTGTCACTTCGCTATATTTATCTAAGTCCAGCTTCTTTGTCGTCAATTGTTACCACTCTCTTCTTAATCCGTATAGGATAAAAGCATCAGTTTCCGGCGCAGCTGCTCCAGCTGGGTTCCCAGCCCGCAGTCGAATATGCCGCCCTCTGTCTCAATCATGCATCCATCCTTCTCCACAGTCATATCCTCAATGATCTCCAGGGTCACGCCGTTTCCGGGCAGCCCCGCCTGCAGCTGTTTCCTCTGCATGCTCACATAGGAATAATCCTCTTTGGATACATGTACCAGAAAATCCTTGCTGCCCTCTGCTTTTCGCAGGGTGGAGGCGATCAGATGCACCAGGATATCCCGGTAAGAACAGAGTTCCACATGGAAAATATGCTCATAGATGCCCGTTATGGCTTCCACAAGCTGAGACTCCATCTGATCCAGCGCGCTTTGGTACTGTGCTTCCAACTGCGCCTCCTTGGCCTTCATCTGCCGCCTGAGCTCTTCTGCCTCGGCATCCGCCTTCTCTTTGCCCGTTCTGTAACCGCTCAGCCTGCCTTCTTCCATTGCCGCATGTTTCATATTTTCAGCCTGCCCCCGGGCATCCTGCAAGATCTGCTCAGCCTGGACTTTCGCGCCCTCCAGGGTAGCCTGGGCCTGGGTGTTAGCCTCCTCCAGAATGCTCTGGGCCTTCTCCCTGGCCGACTCTGCTTTCAGCACAGCGCCGCCCTCGTCGTCAGCGTTCAGCATGCCTGAAACATCCACTGCCTCAATGCCCTGTACAAATCCTTCTGTAAATCCATCCTCCTGAGCCATATCCTGCCGGCTTTCTGCTCCCTTCAATTCCTCCAGGCGCCTGGCCACCAGGTCGTTGGTGTCAATAACCCTTTTCTCCTCAGTACCATTCAGGACAAAACCATATCCCTGCTTTAGCAAATTTTTATACAACGATCTCGTCACCTCCACCTCTGGAAATAATGATCTCTCCCGAATCCTCCAGTTTGCGGATGATATTGACTATCTTCTGCTGCGCTTCCTCCACGTCCTTCATACGCACAGGACCCATGAATTCCATATCCTCCTTGATCATCACGGCCAGACGCTTGGACATGTTGTCAAAGATTGCCGTCTGCACTTGCTCGTTGGCATTCTTAAGCGCAATAGCCAGATCGTTGTTGTCCACATTACGCAACACCTGCTGTATAGCCCTGTCGTCCAGAAGCAGGATATCCTCGAAGACGAACATCTTCTTGCGGATCTCGTCTGCCAATTCCGGCTCCTCGATCTCCAGAGTTTCCATAATATGCTTCTCTGTTCCCCGGTCCACGGTATTCAGAATCTCCACCACTGCGTCCACGCCGCCGATGATAGTGTAATCCTGATTGACCAGATTGGAAAGTTTGGATTCCAGCACTTTTTCCACCTCTTTTATTACATCCGGACTGGTGCGATCCATCACAGCAATACGTTTTGCCACATCTGCCTGTTTTTCGGGCGGCAGCGCCGAGATAATCATGGCCGACTGCCCTGCGGACAGATAAGACAGGATAAGAGCAATAGTCTGGGGATGCTCATCCTGAATAAAGTTAAGCAGCTGGGAAGCATCCGTTTTACGCACAAACTCGAAGGGCTTGACCTGGAGGGACGCCGTCAGCTTGCCGATCACATCCATAGCCTTCTCGTTGCCCAGAGCCTTCTCCAACAGTTCCTTGGCGTAGGTAATGCCGCCCTCCGCAATATACTGCTGGGCCAGACAAACCTCATAGAACTCATTCAGGATATCTTCCTTCACCTGGGGAGTCACGCTGCGGGTGTTGGCGATCTCCAGCGTGAGTTCCTCTATCTCCTCTTCCTTCAAATGCTTAAATACATTGGCTGAGCGCTCCGGTCCCAGCACGATCAACAAAATCGCAGCCTTCTGCAGACCAGATATGCCATCATCTTTTGCCATACCCTTACCCCCAATCTTCGTTTAACCAGTTGCGCAGCAGACTCGCCACTGCCTCCGGATTCTCGTCTACAAATCGCTCAATCAGCTTGCGCGTATCGGATTTGCTCTCCACTTCGATATCCTCCAGTTCGCTTTCCGGCGTGGACTGCAGCAGGTTCTCCACCGACAGCTCCTCCTCCTGGTCCGTATCCTTTTTGGATATCATGCTCCGCAGGATCACGAAGGCCAGCAGCGCCAGAATGATCACAATCATGACAATACTCAGGACATCGGTCCAGTTGACATTCATGCCCTCCTTATCGAAGAACATATTCTCCCGGTAAGCTATAATAGTGATCTTATCCCTGGAAATGCCGGTGGCTGTAGCCACGGCATCGTAAAAGTCATCGTCCACCTCCATCCTGGTAGAGGCGCTGTTGTTCGCCTTGTACTCCTCCCAGGTCATAACATCTAAAAGGCCCTGCCGCTCTATGACTTCCTCATACACCACGTCAAAGCTGCGGGCTGTCACCGTCAGAGAGGAATTGTCATAGTCAATAATTCCCGCCGGAGTAAGGATTCTCATAATGGTTTCATCCAGTACGCGATCCGTGTCCGTCGCACTGGAACTGGACGAGGTCTCTCCGTTGAGATCCAGCCTGTAACCGTCCTCGTCGTTAGAATCCGTGCCAGGAATACTGCTGGTGCCTCCGGTACTCTCACTCTCTTCAACGGACTGATGGCCTATCAGCCCCTCTTCTCTGCCTTCCTGGGCCAGATAATTATGTCGGGTCTCCTCGTACTCGGAGTAGTCAAACTTCAGGAAAGTCGCCACATCCATGGTCTCAAACAACCCTGTACCAAGGAGCGCCTGCTTGACTTTAGAGCGAATATAACTCTCCGCCGCACTCTGAGCTTCGATCTGGCTGATGGTTGACCCTGTCAGCGTATAATCCTCATCCCCGGAAAACAATGTGTTGCCTGCCGTATCGCTGATAAAGATATTGGAGGTGGTGGCGTTGCCCACCGAGGTGGCCGCTGCCCTGGCCATGGTGGCCGCATTATCCGAAGTAAAAGCGCCGTCCAGCTCCAGGCATATGTACACGAAGGACTCCTGCTGTGTACGGGCCAATGTGCCATCCTGTTCCACAAGAAACAGCCTCACCTGGCAGTCCCTGACCGAATCATAATTTTTAAAGACCTGTTCCAGCTCCTGTCTCTTAAAGTCCGAGTAAAGCTTCTGC
>CAMWTF010000197.1 GCA_947177105.1 uncultured Lachnospiraceae bacterium
TGGTGGGAATCAGCGCCAGCGGCACCGCCACATGTGCCACGCTGACAGCGGGAAGGCCGGATATTCTGGCCAAAAAAGCAATCCACACCGGAAAAGGCGCCAGGCCATGGCGCATGTCCAGCCCCGTGGCCCCCATAGAGTAGGGCATCAGTTCATACAGCGTGTTGCTGCTCTCCGTCAGGGTGGATATGGCCACGTAATAGGCGTCATCTCCGTCCTGATAAGTCATTCCCACCGCCAGCGTCAGCTGGAGAACTGCCAGAACGAGAAAAATCACCCAGTATATCCTGTGCTGTCTGTTTCTGCCACTCTCCCCTTTGATCAGGGACAAACGCGGCACCTTCGTTCTCCCATATCGGATCAGGAGAAACGCGCCCGCCGCCGCCAGCGCCAGAGATAGACCCGCGAAGAGTTTTACCGCCAGTTTAAAGCCCTGGGATACATGCAAAAGTACCAGAGGCACCGTCACCAGTTGAAACAAAGCCCAGGAGAGGATATATCCGCTGGTCCACATAAAAGACAGGGAATGTTTCCGGCGCTCCGTAAAAAATGCCGGAACGGCCCCTGTCAGCAGAGGAATTCCCACCAGCCATATGCACAGTATGAAACAGCCTGCTATGATTGCCATTCCCTGCTCCCTTCTTCCCCTGTCAGTGTCAGCGGCCACAGCGCCGCCGCATACCAGAGGATCGTCACCCATAGGTTTTTCTTATAGTCCATGATTCCGCTTCCGCCCAGCACAAAACACAGGAGCATCCACTCCATGCCCGCCAGCACGGGAAACCAGCATTGCAGAACAGTCCATAGCCTGCCCCACAGAGCTTTTTTTATGGAGCCTTTCCCGGCTTTCTCCCCGGCTATGCCTCTCTGCAGTCCCTCACAGCCCCAGATTCCGGCCGCCAGCGCAAGCATCACCCACCACCATCTGCCGCCGTAGACCACATAGTGCCTGGTGAGCAAAGGAGCCCTGCTTCTCATCTGTTCATAATTGGTGCCACTGTAGGCATCATAGGCACGTCCCTTAAGCTGCATGAGCAGGATGGGCGGCGTGGCATGGTAGGCTGCCATGTCCCAGACAATATTCTTTATGTCCACCTTCAGGTTGTCCCGCAGACAGATTCCCGCCAGCTCCCACAGCAGGGCAGTGGTCTCCTCCGCCCCATACATTTCCTCCAGCTTGGGGATCAGCACCCGCTCCACCCCGTCCGCATAGGCGGATACCTCCCGGGCAGTGACCAACCCAATCTCATCGTGCTGCGGCTGTGGAAATACATCGTAGGTATACTGGAAATAAGGCCAGCCTGTGCGGCTTAAAGCGCTCGCCGCCAGTTTCCGGTTCCAATGCCCGGGATCCCATCCGCAGTTTACCGTGACACTGCACAAAAGCAATGCCAGCGCCGCCAGAGCGCAGGCCAGTCTGCCGCTCCCCTTCCAGCCTTTCCCCATCCGCCACAGAAGGGCAAAGATCATAGGCAGAGCAAACCAAGCATAAAGCGGCAGAACCAGCAGGATCAACAACCATAAAAGCAGCATGGCGGCAGCCAGTCTGCTCGCCGCTCTCCGCGCCGTGTGACGCCCGGTCTCCTGTCCCCCAATACCGCTTTCTGGTTCCCGTTCATCTGACACGGGGCCCCCAGCTCTTCCCCGGATATCCCAGGCTCTCCTAAGCAGAGCCGTCTCCCCCAGCAGCCGAGAGGTTCCCAGGGACCAGGGCAGCACCGCCAGATGGCATTGCATGGCCTGGGGAATCGTGGTCAGGGCCAATGCGCCAAACAACCGCAGCGCCCCTTTTTCTCTGCCAAAAAAGCAAGACATGAGTCCAAAGGCCGCCACCACCGCCGCCGCCAGCTGGATACCATACAGAATCCACAGGCGGGAGGACAAAAGAGCCGCCAGCCCCCTGTACAGAATGCCGCTGTAGAAGCTCTGCGCCGCGCTCTCCCCGGCAAGCAGCAGACGGGTCTCCTGAAAGTTCTGCAGTCCCCCCATATTTTTGATAAGCCAGGCCAGACCCAGCAGTATCTGGACGCCCATGCCGCAGACAAGCGTTGCCCGCAGCACACCTCCCATATGCTTTCCCACTCGCCTCATGTATCTACCTTTCCGTCTTACCTTTCATATACTCACTAACGATTGGATTTTCCTTTCCGCACAGTGCATGTTGCCCGATTATGCGACATGCGCTGTGCGGAAATTGGAAAATCCTAACGTTAGTCAGTATAAAAGCCCTTCACCTGCCCGCAGATATAGTCCACCTGCTCCTGTGTCAGTCTGTAGAACATGGGAAACCGCAGCAGCCGCTCACTCTCCCTGGTGGTATAGCGGTCCTCCCCGTGGAAACGACCGAATTTCCGCCCCGCAGGCGCCGTGTGCAGCGGGATATAATGGAACACGCTGTGTATCTCCCGTTCCTTCAGATAGTCTATCAGCGCCGTCCGCTCCTGAATATCTTTGGCCTTAATATAAAACATATGGGCATTGTGTACACAGCCTTCAGGCACCACAGGCAGTTCAATCCGTCCGGCCTCCGCCAACGGACGGAGATTTTCGTAATACCGCTCCCAGCAGGCCATGCGGGCCGCCGTTATCTCCTCCGCCATCTCCAGCTGCGCATATAGATAGGCGGCATTCATATCGCTGGGCAAATAAGAGGAACCGTAATTGATCCATGTGTATTTGTCAATCTGTCCTCGATAAAACTTGCTGCGGTTGGTTCCCTTCTCCCTGATGATCTCCGCCGCCTCAATATTCTCCCCATCCCGGATCAAAAGCGCGCCGCCCTCTCCCATGCTGAAATTCTTGGTTTCATGAAAGCTAAAGCATCCGTACTCGCCAAAGGTGCCCAGCGCCTTGCCCTTGTACGTGGACATGATGCCCTGGGCCGCGTCCTCGATCACCGCCAGGTGATATTTTTCTGCCAGTTCCATGATCTTGTCCATCTCACAGGACACGCCGGCATAATGTACCGGCACAATGGCCCGGGTCTTGTCCGTGATGGCCGCCTCAATCAGATTCTCGTCTATGTTCATGGTATCCGGGCGGATATCCACAAATACGGGAGTTGCCCCCCGCAGCACAAAAGCATCCGCTGTGGACACGAAGGTATAGGAAGGCATGATCACCTCGTCTCCCTCCTTGATCCCGGCCAGCAGGGCCGCCATCTCCGTGGCATGGGTGCAGGAGGTGGTCAGCAGGCATTTTGCAGTGTGGGTCCTGTCCTCAATCCACTCATTGCACTTTTTGGTATAGGGGCCGTCGCCGCAAATCTTCTGGTTCTCCACGCACTCCCTGATATACTCCATCTCTTTGCCTGTATAAGGCGGCACATTAAATGTAATCATCTGTCTTCTCCTTATTTAAGTTCCGCATTTCCCCTACAATCGCACTTACCCGTGAACAATATACGGCCGCTTTGACGTCCCTATATTGTTCAGTGCGCTTTCCGGGGATATGCTGTTTTAAGTTCCGCATTTCCCCTGCAATCACACTTTACCCGTGAACAATATACGGCCGCTTTGGCGTCCCTATATTGTTCAGTGTACTTTCCGGGGATATGCTGTTTTAATTTAAGTTCCGCAGCCGGCGGAACAGTTTTTTAGCTGTGTCAAACAGCGCTCCCCGCGCCATATCCACCAGGATGCCCACTGTAAATACCAGCAGCACACTGCCAAACGCCCGCAGTACCAGCGCCCAGAAGCTGCACTTAAGGGTAGCGCCCAGCCAGTGGGGCCAAAGCATACGCAAATCAATATGTTCGTGCAGCAGATATACCCCCAGGGTATAGGGAGCCACCCGCAGAATCACCTTTCCCATAAACTTTTCCCCCGACAGTTTCCAAGCGGAAAATGCATAAAACAGGGAAATTGCTGCAAACAGGTTCAATATATGATTGTATTCATAGGGCGCATGTATAAAATTGCCCAGCCGCCCGGTCTTCAGATATAGCAGCCGCACCCCCAGGGTCAGTCCGTAGATCAGCATACAACTGCCCAGATAGCACATTGCCGCCCGCTTTCCTTTTTGCAGGAAGGGGATTCCATACAGACGCATGTAGGCCGCCACCAGAAACACACAGACGAACCACAGGCCGTCATAGCCTTCATTGTCTATCTCCAGCTTTACCGGCAGCACGGATTTGCTGACGGAGAAAAAGAGAAGGAGCAGGAGAATCATATTTCTCAGCTGTCTCTGGCCAAGCTGCCTGGCCCCTGCGGCCAGCACCGGCGAGAGCAGATACATGATCACATAGGCTGTGATGAACCAGTAATGCGACATCTGATTCGGAAACAGATATTGCAGCAGCCGGTACACCGTCAGCTGCTCCGGCTCCAATATCCCCACCGCCATCAATATTGGCGGAATCAACAGGCTGTAAAACAAAACCTGGCAGACCAGTTCCGCCAAACGCCCCGCCTTAAAGCCCGACTCCACCAGAAAATACCCGCTGATCAGCATGTAGACGTTTACCGCCACGATAGAAAATGCCTCCAGAAGCCATGTGATATAGGCCCCTGTGCTAAATTCCTCCGTGAGGGGAGTCAGCAGTTCTCCCTTGGACAAATAGTGCAGCATCACCACCATCATCATGGCAAGGATGCGCAGCAGTTCTATACTTACAATTCTCTTTTTCATCAATCATGTGCCTTTTATAGTCCCGCATATACCCGGAAAGTACACAGTCCCTGAGAATAATATCCGGCCGCTTGGGCGCCCAGACATCGTTCTGCGCACTTTCCGGGAACATGCTGTTTGGAAGGTCCTAAGACCTTCAGTTCCGCATATTCCTTTACCGCTTCCAGCCGCCAGTCACATTCCCATACACATTATCTGTCACTTGGCTGATAATATACCGGGGGCGACCCTTGACTTCCTCGTAGATCCGGGCAATATAATGGCCTATAATCCCCAGACTCAGCATAATGAACCCGCCGATGATCAGGATAAGCAGAATCACTGTGGTAAAGCCCTCCACCGCCGTGCCCGTCAGATATTTTACCAAAGTCTGCACTGCCAGTCCCAGACTGAACAGGATGGCCACCAGCCCCAGCACCGTCACCATCTGCAGGGGCAATGTGCTGAAGGAAGTAGCGTTGGTAATCGCATAGCGCATAAGGCTGAAAAAAGACCATTTGCTTTCCCCATAGATCCGCTCCTGCACCTCGTACTCTACACTGACGGTCTTAAAACCTGCCCAGAAGGTCAGCGCCCGGAAAAAGGTATTTTTCTCCGGCAAATCCAGCAGCACATCCACCACCTTGCGATCCAGCAGCTTGTAGTCTGAGGAGGCGTTCATATCCATCTTGATGAGTCCGCTCATAATTTTGTAGAATGCGCCGGCAAAGCATTTGTGCAGAAATCCCTCCCTGCCCCGGCTGGTCTTGATTCCCTCCACCACCTCATAGCCCTCGTTC
>CAMWTF010000198.1 GCA_947177105.1 uncultured Lachnospiraceae bacterium
TTCAAACAGGTTTGTATCCCTGATCCGCTTTGCGGCGGCGATAGAAGGGAACACAATTCCCAACATTCCTCTGGATGTGTGCCAGAGAACAGGACAGGCATGGTTTTGCCAACATATCCAGGCCCTGGAGGAGGTTCTGTATATTTCCGATGAAGCCTATATCCGTTGGGCAATCCTGCGGAAACAAAGAGAGATACTGGAACGGATGGCAGCGAAGGCGCCGGATGCGATACGCGGCGTGATAAAAGAGGTTCCGGCAAAGGACTATGGCTATCTGCTGGCACAGGTGAAAACAGGAAATGCCAGGCTCTATGAAGAAATCGGCCCGGCGCTGGAAGCGGATTACCGCAAAATCTCGGCACAGCAGGACGTAGAGGGCTATCGGCCCGCAGGGGACACGGCCAGGGACTACCTGCTGGGCATTGCGGAAATACAGGATATCCTGCCCTACGTGGAGCAGTGGAGGGAACTCTATCTCTATGACCACCAGAAGTACGAGCAGGTCAACGGCTATCTGGAATATGGAGAAGATCAGTTGTACCGGCGCGCTTTGGTGCTTAAAGCCCTGCGTCTGCAGCATACTTATTTCAAAAGATACTGGGTGGCGGACGGCCCGGGGGAAACGGGCGGGCGGATTTCCGCAGGTGAAAGTGAAAGCTGCGGCCGGCGTCAGACGGAGGCTATACTGAATCTATTTGACAGGGAACAGGTTCCGGCCCGCTATCAGATAGAATATTTCGGGACAGCCTATGACAACTCTTATGAGCCTTCCATATGCGGCCCTGACAGTCCCAGCCAGATCTGTGTGCTTACTTTGCGTGAGAAACGCGGAGATTGGTATCAGGAATGGCTGGACGCTTCCGAAAGCAAGTATCTGCCCGCGCGGATTCTGGCATATCGTGTCATGGACGAGAGGTGGAAGGAATACAAGGACCGTCTGCTGGAATGCGCCGGCGAAAGCGCCAAACAGGGCAGGGATTTTCTAAGGGCAATCTATACAGGACACCGGGACTGGGAGGCGGATATCCTGGCGATGCTGAAATCTCCCAAGGGCGGCAAACGCGAAATGGCGGCAGAAGTCCTGAAAAACTGGGATGTGGAACAGTACCGGGAGCCTCTCGCCCAGGCATTGGAAGCGGAGAAAACAAAGAAAATAAGAGCCATGATCCAGGAACTTCTTGCCCCCAAGGAGCACACAGCAGGGGACTTGGCAGCAGAGGGGCAAGCTGGGGAAGAGGGGCAAGGAGAGGGGCATCTGCGCGGTGAAAATCACCTATGCGCAGGCGCGCAGCCAGGCAGCAGGACACGTTCCCTGGAGGAAACCATAAAAGATGCCCTGATGGGAAACCGAAAGAGAAAACTGGCCTGGCTGGCTTTGGAGAACATGGGCAAGGTCCACAGACTAAACGGGGAGGAGGCTTCCGAGGATTATATGGCGGCATTCCTGATCAGCTATGCGGATATGGGAACCCCTGGCGTAAACAAGGCTGCAAAGCGGCTGGCTGCCGATCTTAAGCAGGAGGAACTGGCGGTATACATAGGGGAGATATTCCGCCGCTGGATAGAGGATGGCGCCCAAGCCAAGAAAAAATGGGTACTCTACGCCACTGCTATTCATGGAGGAGAGGCAATCGTGCCGGTTATATATGCCCAAATTCAGGAATGGCCCCAACGAGATCGACGGGGCGCCATAGCTGCGGAGGCGGTGAAGGCTCTGGCTTTAAACGGTACATCCACTGCGCTTTTGCTGGTGGACCAGACAGCCAGGAAATTCAAATTCCGCCAGGTGAAAACCGCGGCCGCCGAAGCCCTTGACTATGCCGCAGGGCAGCTTGGAATCTCCAGAGAAGAGCTGGAGGACAAGATTGTGCCAAATTTAGGATTTGATGAGAAGATGGAACGGACTTTTGACTATGGGAAGCGGCAGTTTAAAGCGCTGCTCACTCCGAACCTTTCCCTGGAAGTATATGATGAGAACGGGAAGTCGCTGAAAACTCTGCCTGCCCCTGGCAAAACCGATGACCCTGAGCTGTCAAAAGAAGCATATGACGCCTGGAAACTGTTAAAAAAGCAGTTAAAGACAGTGGTATCCAATCAAAAGATGCGTCTGGAACAGGCACTGCGCATCGAGCGGCGATGGGAAAGCGCCAAGTGGCATGAACTGTTTGTAGAGAATCCGGTGATGCATCAGTTTGCCATGGGTTTGATCTGGGGCGTATATGAAAACGGTACTTTGAAGGATACCTTCCGCTATATGGAGGACGGTACTTTCAACACTGCTCGGGAAGAGGAGTACGAGCTTCCGGAAGCAGGCAGTATTGGTCTGGTACATCCCATTGAGTTGTCTTCTGAGTTGTTGACCGCCTGGAAGGAACAGATAGACGATTATGAAATCGTCCAACCCATTGAGCAGCTGGAACGTCCGGTTTACCGGGTTACGGAGGACGAGAAAAAATCCACGGACCTGATCCGTTTCGGCGGTATGGCTCTAAACGGACTGTCTTTGTCCAGAAAGCTTCAGGATATGGGATGGTACAGAGGAGAGGTGGAAGATGCCGGCTTTTACCGCAGCTTTTACCGTGAAGATCAGGATAGAGGGGTGGCGCTTATCTTTTCGGGAGCTTATGTGGGAGTTGAAAACGATACGGTTGTAGTATATGAGGCTTATTTCTACCAGCCGGGAATTACGGAGAAAGTGGGCTGGCTCTATCAGCCTGTGAGGCAGAAACTGGGCCAGGTGGATCCCCGCTATTTCAGCGAGGTAGTGCTGCAGCTTACCAAAGCAATGGCATCTTCGGAGCAGCGACTGGACTATCCGGACTGCAGAAAGTGGTAAATGTTCACCCAAAATTCCCTGCATTGGCAACGATGCAGGGAATTTTGCAGGGCAACTCTGGAGGGCATATAAGCGCTTAAAAGTATGCCAGCAATGCTTTATCTATCCCGGCTATCTTTTCATCATCCCCGATATCTCCAAGCAGCGCCACTTTCTCAATCTCTTCCCGATCCTGCCGATATTGCTCGATGCGCTGCAAATCCTCCTCCTGCAGGCTGATGCCATACAGACCGCCATATTCCTTGCGGTATTTTGGCGAAAAATAGTCGGGAACCATATTTAGTTCCATCAACCCTATGTACTGAAACTGCGCGTCAGAGGTGCCAATCTCCTCCAGACATTCCCGCTGGACGCATTGGCGCATAGTCTCCCCCGCCTCCAGACAGCCGCCGAATATCTCCCAGTCCTGCCGCCACTTGTTCCAGCCCAGCAGATAGTCTCCGCCCACTTTTACCACCGCCAGGCAATGGGTGATCGGCGCATACTGCTGCTGCGCCGTCTTCTCATCAACTTCTATAATCTCAACCAGTTCATTTCCCTTGTCGTCTTTAAAAAGCATCCCTACCTCTTTTCCGTGTATTCGCTGCCCGGTATCGTCACCCCAGCTTCGCTGCCAGTTCTTCCAGCTTGGCCTTGCTCATGGGTGGGATCAGCACATGATCCGCGTCAAAGGGCCGGATGCCGTATTTTTGCAGTTCCTCCATAAAACGGTCATAGGGGAAAAGGCCGTCCAACACACGCTGCTCGCTGTAGAGTACAAACTGCACGAAGCATTCTGACACCTTGATTTCACTCAGATTCAAAAATCCGTCCCCTCGGACAGGGAAAACGCTCTCGCACTCCTCCGTGAGCGCATAGAATGCCCCGATTAGCCCCGTGTCACCTTTTTGCAGCAGCCGCGGCTTGGCATAATACACGTCCATGGACTGGAGCGTGTGCAGCGTCTGCTCAAAGTCCGAAAGATCTGTACATACCTCCCATGCCGCCACTTTTTCTGCTGGTATAGTGTAGGGCCACATTGCCAAAGAAAGTATGTAACTCTTATACTGCTTGTTCCCACAAAAATCCTTTAATGACTTTAAGCTGAAATCAGCGAACCTGTCAATTCCCTGTTCCAGTTCCTTGGAAGTGAAAAGCCGCCCCTCCTCCTGACAGTACATCTCCACCTTGCCCAGCCGCCGCTCCATCTCCTGCACAAGCCTGGTAAAATCCGCTATCTCCGCCCTGGTGGTAGGAATATTGTAGCTCACTGTAAAGAAACCCTCGCCGCCCTTCGACCCGTCAAAAAAGATGCCCCGCCCGATGCGGTTCGGATTGTAGAAAATAGCAGTGCCCTTGTTCTCCTGCTCCCCCTGTAAAATATGGAAAGTATTGAAGGAGCCGTACCGAAATCCGCAGGCTCCCGCCAGCGACGAAATATCCAGTGATGTCTTTCCAAATAACTTCTTTTGCTTGATCTCCAGCGTAAATGCCATGGTCAAATCCTCCTCCAGTCTTTTTATTACTAAATTGTTCCCGCAATATTTTTGTTCTGATTTTATCATACCGATAATTATTTAGCAACGATCATTTTCAACATCAGGAACGATCTGGAAAAATAATAATTTCATTGCGCCTTGAGCTAAATAGGTATATGTGATAAGATTTAAGCAATAAACCAGAAATTTTGACAAGAAGCTGCACTGAATTTTTTAAGGAGAATCAAGAGTGGTGATTAATTTAAGTAAAAACTCTGTTGAAACAAATTTATGTTTGCTAGTGGATAAACTCTTCTCTCTCCCGGAGATTGAATGTGTTAAGATCAGAAAACTGATAATATGCAGGAATAATAAAGAAGAAACGATAAAATCAGCTGTAAATGAATGCTATCACGATAGTTACAGCGATATAGATCTATGTATTGTGGTTCATTTGCCGGCAGAAGGCGGAATATCTTCGGACGAGTATCTAAAGCATGTTGAACACTGGGGATTTCCATCAGAGACAATTCTGGGCATATGCTTTATTCCTGAGAACAATATGTACAGAATCATTCTCAAAAACGGGATGAGATACGATTATGGATTTGAATTTGTGTTTCAGGAGAATGCACCCAGCATCCTTCTGAAACCTATTAATAAGCCAAATAGTAACACTGATTGGCCCATAGAAAACATTAACAGATTCTGGTTTGTTCAGGTCCAGGCCCTTGGAAAGCTTTATCGCAATGATTTTCTGATAAGCAGCCATCTTGCCAATATGAGCATAAACGAAACATTGGTTCAGCAGATGGTACTGCGTGACCTGAAATATAACACAAACCATCACAGATATGGTTATATGGAAGATCTCACATACTTAAAGTATGAGGCGCAATGCCCTTACAAATCCGGAGACCATACTTTTGACTATATTGCGGACAGGATATATTCCGCAGCATTAGCCTATGATGAACTGCTCTCCTGCTTTTATAATGATTACGAGCCGAGAAGTAAAGACTTCTTTGCCCTGTGGGAATGTTATGAGGAGCAGAGAGAGTTACTTTTCACGGCCTGGGGAAATAGGGCATGATTACAGGGGACTCCTGAGAG
>CAMWTF010000199.1 GCA_947177105.1 uncultured Lachnospiraceae bacterium
TCACCAGGCCCGCAATGTCCCCAAACTCAATTACCGCCGGAGTCCCCTTCTTTGACTGATACATGTCCCCTAACAGCTTCAGCCTCTGATCCGGCACTGCCACTATGCCCACGTTGGGGTCGATAGTGCAAAAGGGGTAATTGGCTGATTCCGCCCCCGCCTTGGTCAATGAATTAAACAGAGTACTCTTTCCCACATTGGGGAGTCCCACGATTCCCAGTTTCATATTTTCTATTTCCTCCTGAAAGCCTTGATTTTACAAGCTTTTTTATCTTTCTCATTTATAGCTATGCATATTCCCTATATGCACTCAATCACACAGCTGTACTATTATCTGTATACAGGTTTTTTTGCCTTCAGTTCCTCATATAGCTGGCAATAATTCTCATACCGTAATCTGCTGATCCGCCCCTGTTCCAGCGCCTGTTTGACGGCGCATTCCGGCTCTGCGGTGTGGGTGCAGCCGCCAAAGCGGCAGGACGCATCAAAGTCCCGAAATTCCGGATAGTACGCTGCCAGCTGTTCCTTCTCCAAATCAAACAGCCCCAGAGAACTAAAGCCCGGCGTGTCCAGAATATAGGTGTCCTCACCCAGGGCAATCAATTCGCTGTGTCTGGTGGTATGCCTGCCCCTCTCGATCTTTTCGCTGATCTCCCCGGTCTCCATGACCGTACCCGACTGCAGACAGTTCACCAGGGAGGATTTGCCCACGCCGCTGGGACCTGCCACTGTAGTGGTTCTGCCTTTCAGCTGCTCTTTCAGCTGCTCTATGCCCCGTTTTCCGGCGGCGCTGACCGTCAGGACAGGGTAGCCGCAGGCTCTGTAGATATCCGCATAATCCCGGCCCTTTCCCTCCTGATCCAGGTCCAGCTTGTTCAGGCAGATGATGCAGGGAAGCCCCTGCTGCCGCATCATGACCAGAAAACGGTCCAGGAGATTAAAATTTGGCTGGGGATGGGTGATGGCGAATATCACCAGGGCCTGGTCCACATTGGCCACCGCAGGACGGACCAGCTGGCTGGATCGGGGAAGAAGAGCACGGATATTCCCCGTCTTCTCCGTCTCGTTTAGCAGATCGATCTCCACGTCGTCCCCCACCAGCGGTTTTATCTGCTCCTTGCGGAATATTCCTTTTGCCTTGCACTCGTAAATCCCCCGCTCCGGCACATGCACATAATAGAACCCCGCAATCCCCTTTATGATTTTCCCCCGCATAAGCAAAAGTCCTTCCTATTCCTGTTCAAACTCTATCCTCCGCTCTACGGATTTGCTCTGGGGCACACCGTCCACCGTCACCGTGTAAGTCAGAGTAACGGTTCCCCATTGCGAAGAGATCCCGTAAACGTTCACTGTCTGCGGGAATGTGCTGGTAACAACATCCATCAGGACATTTCCGGCATCCGTCACCAGAGTCACATGCACATCGCTGCCGGAAGAATAATCCGGGGCCTCACTGATGCTGGGAGCCACTATGGAGGCGTTGCATTTATAGGTGATACCGCTTGCCGGGTCCTTGCCAAGACTGATAGAGAATACGATTGGCGTACCCGGATCCAGAGGGGTTCCTACGGAAAAATTCTGGTAGCAGACCAGATCCTTGGCAATGACGTCACTGTATTCCTGTCCTATAGACTGTAGGATCATGCCGTTTTCGTGTATCCACTCCTCGGCCTCAATCTGGTCACAGCCGATGAGATTGGGCATGGCAACTTTATTGTCCTCCAGTCCCAGACTCACGTTCACATTGACGGTGGATCCCTTGGCCGCAGGATCGCCTCCCACGGGAAGCTGGCTGATCACCCTGCCCTTTTCCACCAGGCCGGTATAGCTTTCCAGACGGTTTACCACAAGCCCTTCCGCAGTGATCTTGTTGTAGGCTTCCTCATAGGTCAGCCCCATCACATCCGGTACAGACACGGCCTCCGTACCGGCGCTGACCGTCAGGACTACAACACTGTTTACCTCCACCTCTTCACCTGCCGCAATGTCCGTGGTGATCACCGTATTTTCCTCGTAGGTCTCGGACTCCACTGTGTTCACTTCGGGAACCAGGCCGATGCGCACGATCTCTCTCTTGGCATCCTCCACGTTCCATCCCAGTACATTCACCATCTGCACGGTCAGCGCACTGCCCTGTCCGCTCCCCGAAGACGCAGTGCCCTCCGGCAGTATCACGCCACTGCTCTCCTCTGTTTCTGTATCAATCTTATTGCCGATATCGTCCTTGTTCATGAAACCGAATATCCTGCCCACCAACACCAGGATCACTGCGCAGATGACCACTCCGGCCAGCACAGCCAGCACGACGGTCACCTTTTCCATCCGGCTGTCCCCGCCGTCATATTCGTCTTCCTCATAGTACTCCTCCTCCCCGTCATACTCTTCATCCTGGGGGGGCCTGGTGTACTGTGCGTTCAGGCGCATCTGCTCCTCGTAGGCATCCTGACGCTGGGCTTTTCTCTTGATCTGCACCATCTCCGCCTCGGAGATGGCCCGGGTGCTGGCCTCCTCGTCCATGTCCCTGGACACTACAAAGTCTTCGTCCGGGCTGATCAGGGACTGCTTCAGATCCGCAATCACCTCCGCCATGTTCTGGTAGCGCCTGTCGGGAGATTTCTGGCAGCACTTCATCACGATGGCCTCCACGCTGCCGGGGATTTCCGGCACAAATTCCTTGGGGGATGTCATCTCTTCCTGTATATGCTTGATGGCAATAGCCACCGTCGTCTCCCCGTTGAAGGGCACACGTCCCGTCAGCATCTCAAACAGGGTGATGCCCAGGGAGTAGATATCGCTCTTCTCATCGCTGTAGCCGCCCCTGGCCTGCTCCGGCGATGTGTAATGCACGGATCCCATCACATTGGAGGTGATGGTGTTGCTGGTGGCGGCCTTGGCTATGCCAAAATCTGTCACCTTCACCTTGCCTTCCCGGGAAATGATGATATTCTGGGGCTTGATGTCCCGGTGGATGATATGGTTGTTGTGGGCGGCCTCGATGCCCATGCTCACCTGGATGGCGATACTGACAGCCTCCTTGTAGGACAGCCGGGCCTTCCGCTCAATATATTTTTTCAGCGTAATGCCTTCCACCAGTTCCATGACGATATAGTAAATGTCATTCTCCGCCCCCACATCGTACACGTTGACGATGTTGGGGTGCATGAGGCTCGCCGCTGCCTGGGCTTCAATCCGGAACTTGGACACAAAATTCTCGTTCTCACTGAATTCCTGTTTCAGCACCTTCACCGCCACATAGCGGTTCAGCTTATGACATTTCGCTTTATATACATCGGACATGCCGCCGGTACCGATCTTCTCCAGTATCTCATAGCGGTCGCCAATCATCATCCCTATTTTTACCATGCTTCTTTCTCCGTTCTCACTACTCTATGCCAATCTGGATCGGGAGCCAATCCGCCCTTTCAGTCCTGCGGCTCAATCAGGAGCACTGCGATATTATCCTTGCCGCCGTGGGCGTTGGCCGCCTCTATCAGCCTCTGGGCCTTCTCTGACAGTTCCCCATGGCCGCCCAGTATCTCCTGAATCTCCTGATCCTCCAGCATATTGGTCAGGCCGTCCGAACACAGCAGCACGATATCCCCCATCGTCAGTTCCACGGTGAAAAAATCCACCTCCACGGTGTCGTTGGCCCCTATGGCTCTGGTGATAATGTTCTTGTCCGGGTGGTTGCGGGCGGCTTCTCGGTTGATGCCTCCCATCCGCACCATCTCCTCCACCAGGGAGTGATCCCTGGTGATCTGCCGTATTCCTTCATTCACCACATAGAGCCTGCTGTCCCCCACATTGGCCACCTGCAGATGCCTCCCCAGGCATGTAGCCGCCACCACGGTGGTGCCCATCCCCTCCAGGCTCTCATCCTCGCTGGCTCTCCTGCGAATATGGGTGTTGGCTGTCTCAATCGCCTTCTGCAAAATCAACATGGGATTCTTCTCAAAGGACCGCTCCACACAGTTGCAGATGGTCTCCACGGTATATTTTGATGCATACTCCCCGGCCTTATGCCCTCCCATGCCGTCCGCCACAATGAACAGGTTGGGCAGATTCCCAATGGCCCGCTCCGAGGTGAACACATAGTCCTGATTCTGTTTTCTCTTCCTGCCGATATCGGTGATTGAAAACGTCTTTAGCACGTCTACTCCTCCTGCATATAGGAACGTCTCAGCTGCCCGCAGGCGCCGTCGATGTCCCTCCCCATTTCCCTTCTTATAGTAACATTAATTCCATTTTTTTCAAGCAAATTTTTAAATGCCTGTATCCTGCCTGTCTCGGACTGCACATATTCCCGCTCTTTGATGGGGTTTACCGGGATCAGGTTCACATGACAGCGCAGCGGCCCCGCCAGCCCTGCCAGCAGCCGGGCATCCTCACGGGTATCGTTTACGCCGCCCACCAGGCTATATTCAAAAGTGATACGTCTTCCTGTCTGTGCAAAATAGTATTCACATGCCTCCATCAGCTGTGCTATGCTGTAACGGTTGGCAACAGGCATAAGGCTCCTGCGCTTCTCGTCGGTGGCGGCATGAAGCGACAGGGCCAGGGTGATCTGCAGCTTCTCCTGGGCCAATCTCCTCATCTCCGGCACCAGCCCGCAGGTGGATACCGTGATATTTCTGGCGCTGATGTGCAGTCCCTGTTCGTCTGTCAGAAGCCGCAAAAACTGCAGCAGACTGTCATAGTTGTCCAGGGGCTCCCCCGTGCCCATAACCACCACATTGGACACCCTCTCCCCGGTGAGCAGGCTGATGGCATAAATCTGGTCCAACATCTCTCCGGGCAAAAGCCCCCGCACCAGTCCCCCCAGAGTGGACGCGCAGAATTTACACCCCATCCTGCATCCCACCTGGGAGGAGATGCATACGCTGTTGCCGTGCTTATAGCGCATCCACACGCTCTCCACCACATGGCCGTCCTCCAGGGCAAAGAGAAACTTTTTCGTACCGTCTATCCGAGACTCCTGCATCTGCACCTGCCGCAGGCAGGTGCAGGCATAGCGCTTTGTTAGTTCCCTGCGCAGCTCCCCAGGCAGGTTGGTCATGCTGTCATAGTCCCTGGCCAGCTTCTGATGTATCCACTGGTAGAGCTGCCGGGCCCGGAAGGGCTTCTCCCCCAGAGCCGCCAGTTCCTCCTGCAGCTGTGGGAGCGACAGGGACTTGATATCCAATTTTCCGCTCTGGGTCTTCCACATCACACCCCAACCTTTCTTAATTAAGAGTACCGCATGTTCCCTTCCACCACACGATCCCTGTGATGAATGTCCGGCCGCTTTGGGCGTCCAGACATCCATCAGTGTGCTGTACGGGAACATGCTGATTTAAGAGTACCGCATGTTCCCTTCCACCACACGATCCCTGTGATGAATGTCCGGC
>CAMWTF010000200.1 GCA_947177105.1 uncultured Lachnospiraceae bacterium
GAAGGAATGTGATCCTGCCCACAGACAACGAGCGGGAACGCTATTACGTGTATGATCTGGGCGCTGCAGTGGGGATCTATTACGATCCGGCCATAGCCATAAACCAGGCCAATGACTGTTTTGGCGTGGTGGTGGATGACAGCGGAAAAACCATATGGTTAAGAGGGAACAGGGCAACCCGCAACCAGATTATGGCGATCACGGCCCAGGAGGCCACAGAGGAGAAGGGCAGCCTGGCGGTATGTCTGGATACCATGTTAGCTCTGGAAGGGATTGTGAGAAACACAGATGATCTGCTTAGACGGGGCAAATCGGCTTTACAGATTCTGGAGGAGAACCTGGAGGGCCAGGCCCAGGCGCTGGATCTGGGCGGCTGCAGCCTGGATGCCATGCTGTATTTCATCAACCAGGATATCCCGGTATTGGCCCGCTTGGAAGACGGAGAGGCTGTGCTGCTCACAGGCTTCAACGAGTTCAACGTGGTGGTGATGGAGCCGTCCACAGGCAGGCTCTATAAAAAAGGAATGAACGATACCAGAGAGTGGATGGAGGAGAATGGCAATCCTTTTATCACTTATATCAGGACAGAGGATTAGCACACTTGAGAAGGCCAAATATCCTGTAAAAAAGACAACAGGGAGGCAGCGCGGCACATGCGGAAATCAAACTAGGAGAGATGAAAATGAAGGTAGTGAGTAAACAGAGGAACAGCAGAATGTGTTTTGTATGCGGGATGGACAACCCGGTGGGATTGAAGGCGCCGTTTTACAATATGGAGGATGGGAGTGTCATGACCCTGTTTCGGTTTGAGGAGGAACACCAGAGTTTCCCCCAGAGAGTTCACGGAGGACTGGCGGCTACCATGCTGGACGAGCTGGGCTTGCGGGCTCTGTGGGCGCTGGAGGGGGAGGATGTGCTGGGAGTCACCATGTCCATGGCGGTGAAATACCGAAAACCTGTGCCTTATCGGGAGGAATTGGTGGGGAAGGGAATCGTGGTGAAAGCTTCTCCCAAGTTTGCCACCATGAAGACAGAAATTTATGATCGAAAGGGGATACTGCTGGTCAGCGGTGATCTCCGGTACATAAAGCTGGATGCGGAGCAAATTGCAGAGAATGTGGATGCTCATGAGGAAATGTGCTATCTGATTGAGGATGACGTGAAGGAAATAAATTAGAGTAAACAGCGTTGCAGGAGCCGTTTAAGTTTTCTTTAGGGGTTCTATTTTTCGACCACAGGGAAAATATACTTTTTATATCGCTGCAGCACCAACAGCAATAATATCCCCAGCACACCGCAGGACAATATCTCGCCGATGCCTACGGTCAGCATGAAAAAGGGAATAGAGCCAGGGAGATGATACGCGAAGTACAGCACCAGCGGCACGATTATAGTGTTGGCGGCGATGGGAGGCAGTGGAGCCAGCCATTTGCAGCGGCGCAGCAGATATGTGCCAACGGCTCCTATCAATGTGGCTATGCTGCCAAAGATCACGTCCCAGATGATGGCGCCGGTCAGCAGGTTGCTGATCAGGCATCCCAGGAACAGGCCCGGTATGGCAGCAGGTGTGAAAAAGGGTAATATGGTAAGCGCCTCGGAAAAGCGAAGCTGGATGGCGTAGTTTGCCAGACCCAGAGCGTTGGCCAGCAATGTCAACACCACATAGAGGGCGGCGATAATCGCCGCCTGGGCGACAAAAAGTGTTTTACTGTTTTTCATTGTGTAAATCTCCTCTAGTATTTTTTTTACGAGTGGAAGGTCTCGAACACTCGGTTTAGTCAACCTGTTAACCTTGGTTAATAAGGCTCCTGCAACAAAAAACAGTGTAGCACAATTCCGGTCCAATGGCAAGGGACTAATTCTCCATGAAAGCCGGGCTTATCAGTCGATAAGTCCGGCTTTCATCAGCTGTTTGCGAACCAGTCCCCCAAGTCCCAGGGTAATGGCGATCTTGATCAGGTCAGCCGGGATGTAGGGGATCACGCCCATCCACAGCGCTTCCAGAAAGGAGCACTTCATCAGGTAGCCCAGCCACAGGGTGCCAAACAGATACATAACTGCCGTACCCAGCACCATGCCTGCCAGATGCATCGGCCATTTAGCGGGCCATTTGCTGATGAAAAAGCCAGCAATCAGCGACAGGAAAATATAGCCGAGCAGATAGCCGCCCGTAGGCCCCAGGACTTTGCCCACTCCGCCTGAAAAGCCGGTAAATACAGGAAGTCCCACCAGGCCGATCAAAAGATAGGCAAGGCAGCTGATTGTCCCCCATTTCATTCCCAGCAGGTAAGTAGCCAACAGCACTCCCAAAACCCCCAGGGATATGGGCACCGGGCTTATGGGCAGTGGAAAGGAAATAGGCCCCAGCACACAGAGCACGGCAGTCATCAGTCCAATTAACGCAATTTTCTTTGTTTTCATATCTTTGATCTCCTTGTACAGTATTTTGTTGCCCTTGCGTCAGGAAGTCATCTGCAGCAGGGCAGTTCGTGGGTATATAATGTAAACCATTGCACAAAAGGAGTATACAATACAGGGAGAGAAATGTCAACCTAATACAAAAAGAAGTTGACAAATAAAATGGGCCTGACGCTAGAGTATAATCACATTTTACGAGATGAGAAATCCCCGAAAATCAGAGGAAACAAGGTCCGATTTTCGGGGATTACTATTTTTTATTGCAGCTCTCCGCTGCGATACCGGGTCACGATGCTCTGTATCCTCTCGTTGGGATTCAGCAGGTCGCTGATGGAGGAGTCGTGGTTCAGGGTATCTATGATGTAGGCGATATATTTGCTCATATCACAGTTGATATACCATTCGCGTTCCAGAAGATCAGGGGTCTGGTAGATTAGATTGGTGGTCAGGATTCTGGAAATCAGACCACTCTCATAAGCCTTGTCAAATTTTGCCAAGCCGCCTGTAAACAGGCCAAAGGTAGCAAATACAAAGATATTGGCTGCCTTACGCTGTTTCAGGGCAGCGGCGGTCTCCAGGATGCTGTCGCCGGAGGAGATCATATCGTCGATGATGATCATGTCTTTCCCCTCCACGCTTGATCCTAAAAATTCATGTGCAACGATAGGATTGCGGCCATTTACCACCTGGGTGTAATCCCGGCGCTTGTAGAACATACCCATATCCAGGCCCAGCACATTGGCGATATAAATAGCCCGTTTCATTCCTCCCTCGTCCGGGCTGATAACCATCATGTGGCTGCTGTCGATCTGCAGATCCTTCACATGGCGCAGCAATCCCTTGACAAACTGGTAGGCGGGCTGTACGGTCTCAAAGCCGTGCAGGGGAATGGCATTCTGTACCCGGGGGTCATGGGCATCAAAGGTGATGATATTGTCTACGCCCATGCCTACCAGTTCCTGCAGCGCCAGAGCACAGTCCAGGGATTCACGGCCAGTCCTCTTGTGCTGACGGCTCTCATACAGGTAAGGCATAATCACAGTGATCCGGCGGGCCTTTCCGCCCACGGCGGCGATAATGCGCTTTAAATCCTGATAGTGGTCATCAGGGGACATATGGTTTTCGTGCCCGCACAGGGAGTAGGTCAGGCTGTAGTTGCAGACATCCACCAGCAGATAGAGATCACAGCCTCTGACGGATTCCAGAATCATGCCCTTGGCCTCTCCGGAACCAAAACGGGGCACCTTGGCATTCAGCAGATAGGAATCCCTCTGATAGCCGGCAAATGCCAGGGAATCCCTGTGCTCATGTTCCCGCTCCGTCCTCCACTTTACCAGGAACTTGTCCACCATATCGCCCAGTACTCTACAGCCCTCCAGGGCTATGATTCCCAAGGAACCCACGGGGATGGTTTCTAGGTTGCGCTTCTCTTCACGATTTGGCATGAAAATCCTCCTTAATTAGAGTTCCGTATACTCCCGGACTGGCCGCAAACCAGGTGATCAATATCCGGCCGCACAGGCGTCCAGATATTGATCAGCGGCCAGTCCGGGAATATACTGATTAAGAGTTCCGTATACTCCCGGACTGGCCACAATCCAGAAATATACTGATTTAAAGTTCTGATGTTGTTTGACGTTCTCTGCCCGAAAATCTTCTCTTATACATGCGTATATCCGGACCTGTCAGCTTGCATAGGGAATAATTGCTGGTGATGCGGGAAAAAATGCGGTCCGAGTAGCGGTCACGTATCTCCTCCAGGTTCAGGTTGGTGGAGATAATGGTGGCTTTCTGACGCAGATGCCGCTCGTTGAGCAGCGAAAACAACTGAGAGGTCACAAAGCTGTTGGTTACCTCCGTCCCCAGATCGTCAATGATCACCAAGTCACTATTGTATATGTCTTTGCAGAAATTGTAAAGAGTTTCTTTTGCTTTTGCGTCAAAGCTATAGCGGGCCAGGGTATCAAACAGGCCGCTGGCGCTGAAATAGATTACAGCCATGCCTTGGGAGAGGAGTTCCCTGGCAATGCAGCCGGATAAAAAACTCTTGCCTGTACCTACTGTACCATAAAACAGTAAATTATGATAGCCTTTTTTGAAATCCTCCACGAATTTATGACTGATGGCGACAGCGTTCTCAAAACGCTGCAGATCCTCGCCCTGGTAGTAGGAGGTGGAGAGGGTGTCGAAATTCTCCCGCGCAATCATCTCTTGAATGCCGGATTGCTCATAGAGCAGGGTGATCTCCTGCTGGCGGAAACAGTGGCATTTCTCACTGCCGATATAGCCGGTGTCCTGACAGTCGGGGCAGTCATAGAAGGGATCCAGATAGTCCGGGGGATATCCGGCCAGTGCCAGCAGTTCCCGGCGACGGGCCGCTTTCCGGGCCAGCTCCTGCTTCAGCTCATCCAGCGCTGCCGGATCCCCGTCCAGCAGCAGACGTGCGTGAGCTACGCAGGTGCCCCCCACGGAGGTATCCAGTTCCCGGTACTCCGGCAGCTTTGCGTAAACCTGCGCTCTGCGCTGCATCAGCAGCCGCGTATTGTGATTTTGCTTTTCCTCATAACTGCGTTTTATAGTGTCATACTGTGCTTTAGTCAATGCCACGGCGGATTCTCCTAATATTAGAGCTCTGTTTGCGGTTCTGCGGACTCGTTAATTGCTGAGAAGTTCCTTTTCCAATTCCTCAAAATTATAGGTGTTCTGCTTAAACTGATTGAACTTGTTGCTGGAGGCGGTGCTGTTGCGGGCAGCGGCGCTGGAGGCGGTATTTTTTTGCTTCTGATGCTGTTCGTCCACTCTTTTTATGTCGGCTTTATGGCGGACATTTTCCTTGCGCCAGCTGTTTAAGATCCCTTCCGCATATTCAAAGCGGTGTTTATCCACAGCCAGCACCTGTCTATTAAACACATCTCCGAGCAAACGAGACTAGGCATGATAGCGTATGACGTCTACTGCTTGAA
>CAMWTF010000201.1 GCA_947177105.1 uncultured Lachnospiraceae bacterium
GCCAGCTCCTGGGGATTGTAGGGCTTGGAAACATAGTCGTCCGCCACCATGGACAGGCCCAGAACCTTGTCGGTGTCCTCGCTCTTGGCGGAGAGGACGATGATGGGGATGTTTTGTTTTTCACGGATGCGCATCACTGCCGAGAGGCCGTCCAGCTTTGGCATCATCACGTCGATGAGCACCAGCCGCACCTGCCGGGTGGCGAGGATGTCCAGGGCCTGTAACCCGTCATAGGCTTTCAGCACCTCATAGCCTTCCCCCTCCAGCAGAATGCTGATGGCCTTTACAATCTCTCTGTCATCATCCACAACCAGTATACAATCACTCATGTTACTTCCTTTCCGCAGTCTCATGCCCCGCCGGGCTATGCCGCTGATGCCTGTCTGCTCTTTTCTGAAAAGCTGAAGCTGTTTCTTTCAAGCTGTTACCAGCATATAACCTATTTTTTACAAATTCCATAGGATGTTTCTTACAAATATCTTACAATGCCTTTTCATAGTACCTCTTTCGAGGGCCGGGCGCAATGGGAAATTGTTCTTTTCCGCGCAGTAGGGAGAAGCTAAGGAAAATATTATATAATCACCGTGATAATACATGTTTTTTGCGGTTAAAAACGTGATAAATACGGGCTTTGCGGAAATGGCCGAAAATTTTCGGTTGAAATATAGAAAAACATGTTTTATGGTTATAAATATACTACTGCGCAGTAGGTTCAATATTCCATGCAAGGAGGAAAAAGGTTGAGATGAAGAAAAATTTAATAGTGGTATCCGTCCTGGCGCTGGCGCTGATCCTGTCACCGCTCAGCGGTATAGGCGCGGGCGTGTCCGCGGGCGAAGGGAATACACCTGCTGCACTGTCTGTCTCTGGAAACCAGGGAACCGTATCAGGGAATGGGGGGTCTGTTTCGGGTGGTGACATCACACCTACAGCGACACCTGCGCCCACGGATCCCACGGAGACACCTGCACCGACGGATCCTACAGAGACACCTGCGCCGACAGATCCCTCAGAGACGCCTGCACCCACGGATCCCACGGAGACGCCTGTACCCACAGCTCCCCCTACGGACCAGATTGTAGACGATCTCAATAAAGTTCTGGATGAGAATTCGGACGCACCTGCGGAGGAAGTAGTAGCCGCATTGAGGGAGGCCGTAGACGGCGACATCGCTGAGATTGGCACAGCCATGACAGAGAGCAAGGAATTCCGGGATAAGGTGGAAAGCCTGGAGCAGAAATATGCGGCGGAGAAGAGCATTACTATGAATGCTCCTGTAGTGACCGATGGGGCAAAGCAGTTTGTGGATGCCGGCAAGGTAGGCATAGTGGGCGCTGCCTTCAACGCAAATCCGGGATCTGCAGTGAGCCTGTGGATGGATCAGGCAGAGAAGCCCGAGAATCTTAAGGCGTTGCCTGACAATTACAAGGCAGTGGCGTTGGATATCAAGGTATATTGTGATGATATTTCGATGCGTGGAGATATGGATATGCCCATGACGATCACCATGCCTGTTCCTGCCGGGTTTGACGCTGGCAGATTGGTGATTAGGCATTACGCTTATTATGTAGATACCATGTATGATACGATTAATTTCGTATCCAACGAAGATGGAACCATTAGCTTTAGTGTGACAAGCTTCTCCACTTTTGCGTTCATAGAGGTATCCTCTACGAGTGAACCCGGCACCAGCACTCCAAGCACTCCCAGTAAGGGTAATGGCAGCAATCCGAAGCAGCAGGATAATCTGGAAAGTCTGATTGCGGCGGCCGCCCCCGGGACTATTGTAAAGATCACCAAGGACCAGAACATAAACAGCCTGTCCAACGGCGTTATGAAGCAGCTGGTAAAGCGCGGCGATGTGGCCCTGGAGATGGAATACACTTATAATGGTATGGATTATCATATCATTATTCCTGCAGGGTTGGCTGAGGATAATGATATTCCCTGGTATGGCCCCTTGTATTTGTCGGCATATTACAGCAATTACGCAGTGAATGTAAGCTTTGTGAACACTGCTTCTTCTGTCTATGTTGTACAGAGGGGTGATACTCTGAGCAGGATTGCCCGCAGGAATAATACAACGGTGGCGAAGCTGGCGACAGCCAATCCCCAGATTAAGAACATAAACCGTATTATGCCGGGACAGATTATTACAATTCAGTAAACAATATCAAGTAAGCTTAGAGGCTGGACTCATTAGGGGTCTGGCCTCTTTTTCAGGTGGGCGGCTTTTTTTGCGGGGGATAAGGGTGCGGCCGCGGTGGCCGACATTATCCAGAGACGGGTGCGGCTGTATAAAAATTTTTGAGGCTGTGAAAATCTTATGCGCGTCATGTAAAGCAACAGTATTTTGGATAATTCCACTGCTTTACACTGTGCGTTGGGAACCTTTTCACAGCCTTTTTTAGAGGTGAATAGCCTATTTATAATTCTTGGACCGCTCCGTATATTTCTCCTCGCAGTATTTGCAGCGGTATACCTCCTTCGCAGGGTCGGCCAGATAGAAGATGTGGGGCAGCTCCTGCTCTATGGAAGTGATGCAGCGGGGATTGTGACAGTGGATCACGTTCTTGATCTGCTGGGGCAGCACCAGATCCTTTTTGTCCACGATCTCCCCGTCCTTGATGACATTGACGGTGATGTTGTGATCAATATAGGCCAATACGTCCAGATCCAGCATGTTGATGTCACATTCCACCTTCAGGATATCCTTTTTGCCCATTTTGTTGCTGCGGGCGTTTTTGATAATAGCCACGGTGCAGTCCAGCTTGTCCAGTCCCAGGTGATCATAGAGGGAAAGGCTTTTTCCGGCCTTGATGTGATCCAACACGAAGCCTTCTTCGATTTTTCCTACATTTAACATTGTCGCTCCTCCTGATTGAAGATTATCGGTTTTCGGTTTCCCATGTTCCCTCCAGGCACACAATCCCGGCGCTTCATATCAGGCCGCTTTATGGCGTCCTGACATGGAACAGTGCGTTTTCCGGAAACATGCGGTCTATCATTTTCTCTTGTCTTTTAGGCCAGTTCCAGCAATGTCAAAATCAGCGCCATGCGCACATAGACGCCGTACTGGGCCTGTTTGAAGTAGGCGGCTCTGGGATCGCTGTCCACCTCCACCGAGATCTCGTTGACGCGGGGCAGGGGATGGAGCACCAGCATGTCCGGTTTGGCCAGTTCCATCTTGGCTGTGTCCAGAATATAGAAGTCTTTCAGGCGGATGTAATCCTCCTCGTTGAAGAAGCGTTCCTTCTGCACACGGGTCATATACAGCAGATCCAGACGCGGCATCACGTCCTCTAAGCTGGTGACCTCCTCGTAGGGAATGTCCTTGTTTTTCAGCATCTCAGTGATATAGTCGGGCACTTTCAGTTCCTCTGGGGAGATGAAGAGAAAGCGGATATCCTCATAGCGCACCAGGGCGTGAATCAGGGAATGCACCGTGCGGCCAAATTTCAGGTCGCCGCAGAGGCCGATGGTAAAGCCTCCCAAAGATCCCTTGAGGCTGCGGATGGTCAGCAGATCCGTCAGGGTCTGGGTGGGGTGTTGGTGGCCGCCGTCCCCGGCGTTAATAACCGGAATCAGGGAGCGTTCCATGGCCACCATGGGCGCCCCCTCCTTGGGGTGACGCATGGCGCATATATCAGCGTAGCAGGAGATTACCCGGATGGTGTCGGAGACACTTTCGCCCTTGGAGGCGGAAGAGGAGCCTGCGTCGGAAAAGCCGATGACGCTGCCGCCCAAGCGGGTCATGGCGGACTCAAAGCTCAGGCGCGTCCGGGTGCTGGGCTCGTAAAAGCAGGTGGCCAGAATCTTTCCGTCGCAGGCGTGGGCGTACTTTTTTTTGTTGTGTTCAATATCATTGGCCAGGTCAAAGAGCCTGTCCAGTTCCTGGGGGGTGAAGTCCAGGGGGCTCATAAGATGTCTCATATAAAGCTCCTTTCTATTTAGAGTTCCGCAACCGCCCTGCCAGTACCCATCCCGGTGGAATAAGTTCTGCCCGGGCGGCTGCTGTTTCATAGCAGGTACGAAAGAAAAGCCGAAGAGAAAACTCTTCGACTTTCTGTATTATGACATATAAGTGATCAGCTCTTCCACGGGCTTGCGCTTGGGGGCAACGGGAGACTCTGCGGGATAGCCCACAGGAATAACGGCCACCACTTCCCTGTCCTGGGGAACATTTAACAGAGCGGCTATCTTATCATCGTCAATAATGCCCATGATAACGGTGCCGAGACCCTTGTCATAGGCGGCCAGGCAGAATGCCTCGCTGGCAACACCGGCATCATACATCTGCCAGCCGTCGCCCCGGTGGGTAGAATAGGAGCCGTCACGCTCAAAACCGCTGCGGTTCTTGATGATGGTCACGACGATGGCCATAGGAGCCTGGTCAATGATGACACCGTTGCCCGCATAGCCGGAGGTACATTTTGCCACCTCTGCTTTCAGACTGCCCTCTACTGCGATGTACCTGACGATCTGCGTATGTTTCCAGCTGGGGGCGTAGGATGCGGCTTCCACCACTTCATCGATCAGTTCGTGGGGGACGGGCTGATCAGTGTAGGAACGGATGCTTCTGCGGCCCATGATACATTCTCTAACGTTCATAAAGCTACCTCCTGTTTTTGCTTTGCATGTTCCGCCGACACAAAAGCCAGGTGATGAATATCCGGCGGCTATGGGCGTCCGGGCATCATCGGAACATTTTCCTTATTTTAACACAATGTGGAAAGGGATGCAAAGAGTTTTTGTTGCTATTCATGATAAATAGCAGTGATTTTTTACGGATTGAGCCGCAGATTCCACAATGTAGTTGCAGATGGGGCTGGATTATGATAGGATAAGTACATGACAGGCTTTTTGTGAGGGAGGAAAACATGGGTTTTTTGGACAATTTACTCCGCAGGGAGGTGCGCAAGGCAGTGAGCAGCGCAGTGGATACGGTGGCGGACAGCATCATAAACGCGGTGACGGGCCAGGAGGGAGAAAGCACAGTGTCTGCCGCAGATCCGGCAGTGACTGAAAGCGGCAAGGGGATTAAGTTCGGTTCCATAGCCTTCGGAGACGGTGCCATCAAGGAGAACAAAGCGGCTACCAGGCAGAGCAATTGCAGCGGCGAGCGTCTGCTGCGGCGGCGGATCGAAGAGATTGCAGCCAAAGAGAAGCCGGAGTATGAACTGCGCCAGAATGTATTGAGCAGCCAGGTAGGCGCGCCGAGAGGGGCGGAGCCGCATTTTGACTACGGGTTTTACCGAGACGGGATGTTGGCGGCAGTCATCCTGATCCTGGAGGACAACAATGCCTATTGCCGCAAAAGTGTGCGGCTGGCGCAGCAGGCTTGCAAGGAGCGGCAGGTGGCGTACATGAACTTTATGTC
>CAMWTF010000202.1 GCA_947177105.1 uncultured Lachnospiraceae bacterium
CAGCAGTACAGGGGGGATCTGGCAGACGAGGGGGAGACGGTTCTGACCCTGGGGGAAAACCTGGGGCAGGGGGAACATGAACTGTGCCTGTTCAAGCGCATGGATTCCTGCCACATGGCTCTTTTTCACGGATTTCTTCTGGCAAAGGATGGCCAGACGCTGGCACCGGAACCTTTGCCGGAGCGAAAAATTGAGGTGTTCGGGGATTCCGTGTCTGCCGGTGAGGTTTCCGAGGCGGTGGATTACTGCGGCCAGCCGGACCCGGAGCACAACGGGGAATACTCCAACAGCTATTATTCTTATGCCTGGATTACCGCCAGAAAGCTGGGAGCACAGATCCATGACATAGCCCAGGGCGGCATTGCCCTGCTGAATCGGCAGGGGTATTTTAACGAGCCGGACGCCCGGGGGATGGAGTGGATGTATGACAAAATGCAGTACCATCCGAACCTGTGCCAGCCCAAGTCATGGGATTTCTCCCGATATACGCCCCAGGTGGTGATTCTGGCCTTCGGGCAGAATGACAGTCATCCGGTAGATTATATGGCACAGGACTATGACAGCCAGGCATCCCGGCATTGGCGGGCGGCCTACAGCGGTTTTCTGGACAAGCTGCGTGGGATTTATCCCGGCGCCCATATCATCTGCAAGACCACGATTCTGGAGCATGACAAAAGCTGGGATCGGGCCATCAGGCAGGTGGTGGAGGAAAAGGCGGATGAACAGATTCATTATTTTGCCTACAGCAACAACAGCGAAGGCACCAAAGGACATATCCGCAGACCGGAGGCGGAGCAGATGGCGGAGGAGCTGAGCCGCTATATTGAGCAGTTAAACGAATCATATGCATTTTGGAAGTAGGGAACAGGAGAAAAAATACAGTATCGCAGGCACAGTCTGCGATATGCAGGAGCATGGAAGGTTAGAAGGCTTGAGCTGTGCATAACTTCAGACATGCGGAAAGAGGTAATTATGTCAGATAAATATCTGGATACAATCGTAGTAAACAGGGGAAACCAGAAGCGGCTGAAAGAAGTGATGCTGCGGGCGCGTAGTGGGGAGGCCGTGACCGTGGGCTATCTGGGCGGCTCCATCACCATGGGCAGCGTGGCCACAACGCCGGAGAAATGTTATGCCTATTTAAGCTGTCAGTGGTGGAGGGAGAATTTTCCCCGAACCAAGGTAGAATATTACAATGCGGGCATCGGCGCGACTACCTCCCAGTTTGGCGTGGCCAGGGTGGATGAGGATCTGCTCTATGCCAAACCCGATCTGGTGTTTATTGAGTTCAGCGTGAACGATGACAATGACAGCCATTTTCAGGAGACCTATGAGGGACTGGTTCGCCATGTGTATACCTCCGAGACGTTGCCCGCAGTGGTGCTGATCCACAATTCTATCTTCAGCACCGGAGTCAGCGCCCAGGAGATTCATACCGCCGTGGGCAGGCACTATGATCTGCCCTGTATCAGCATCAAGAACAATATCCATGCCCGGATTGCGGCAGGGGAACTGGCGGCGGAGACCATTACCGCCGATGACCTCCATCCCAACGATGCGGGCCATGCCATGCTGGCAGACACGATCCGGCATTTTCTGGACGGAGTTTACGCCCAGGCGGACAGCCCGGAACCGGAGCCGGTTTTCCCGGCCCGGCCTATGACCCTGAATCGGTATGAGCATTCCAGAAGGCTGCGCAACCCGCAGCTTACAGTGGATTCCTGCCAGGGCTTTGCCGAAGATCACGCGCCCCAGAAGCATATGACGGATATTTTTAAATGCGGCTGGGAAGCATGGGAGGAGGGCGCATATCTGGAATTTACCATGACTGGCAGTGTTCTGGCTGTGCAGTACCGCCGCACCATCAACAAGCCTGCCCCGGCGGCCAGGGTCATCGTGGACGGTGACGCGGCCGGGGCCGTGCTGCTGGACGGCGAGTTTGACGAGACCTGGGGGGATCTGCTGGCCCTGACCACTGTCTTTGAGAGGGAGGAGTCCGCAGAGCATCATGTGCGGATTGAGGTGTGCAGGACCCACGAAAAAGATGCCTCCGGGTTCTATCTGGTATCCGTCATCACTGCGGGGTAAATTGGGAAGCGTAACACATTAAGGAGAGGATAATCTGTGAGTTGGGACGTTTTGATGATAAGGACAAAATCCAACAGGGAAGAAACAATAGACGCAATAAAAAGCGAAAATATCATTCCGTTTAAGCAAACAGAAATAGCCGATGAGATAAAGAAAATTTCGGCGGAACTTGGCGCCATATATAACTGTGATGATTTGTCGTGGCAAAATCTTGACAGTGACAGTTGGTCCATAGAGTTCAATGTTGGCAATAATGCGGAAACGGAATCGGTTATGCTGCATATCAGAGGCGGTGAGGAGCCGAAAGCAGTGTTTGCTGCCTTGACTGCTGACTTAGACACGCGGCTTGTGGACGGCTGCAATTGCGAATTTATTGTTTTGGGAGAACCCACTTCGTTTGAGAAATGGAAAGCATATCGTGATAAGATAGTAAATGCTTGAATGGTTTACAGCGCCGCTTGGACGGAAGCTGCACAGGGAAGTTTTTTAGAAGCAGATACATTACAAATAGGAAAGAGGAAAAAATATGTTTAGCAAGGACTTTGCGTGGGGCGTGGCGGACAGCGCCTATCAGATTGAGGGCAGGGATCCCCAGGACGGCTGCGGCAGGATCGTGTGGGATACCTTCTGTGAGGAGGGAAAGGTATATGAAGGCCAGAACGCCCAGGTGGCCTGTGATCACATCCATCGGTACAAGGAAGACTTTGCCCTGATGCGTATGCTGGGGGTGAAAAATTATCGTTTCTCTTTAAACTGGGCCAGAATCCTGCCGGAGGGCATTGGCCAGGTCAATCAGGCCGGTATCGATTATTACAAGGACATGCTCAGGGAGATAAGAGCCAACGGCATAGAGCCATACCTGACCCTGTTCCACTGGGAGTATCCCCAGGCGCTGCAGGATAAGGGGGGCTGGCTGAACCCGGAGAGCGTACAGTGGTTTGGAGAGTATGCCAAAGTGGTGGCGGAGAATTTTTCCCAGGACTGCCAGTACTTTTTTACCTTGAATGAGCCCCAGTGTTTCGTGGGACTGGGACATCTGCGGGGGGAGCATGCGCCGGGGTTAAAGCTCTCCTATAAGGACACGTTCCAGATTGCGCACAACGTTTTGAAAGCCCACGGGCAGGCGGTGATCAATCTGCGGAAATATGCCAAGGCTCCCATCAAGGTGGGTTTTGCTCCCACCTGCGGCGTGGCCATTCCCGCCACGGACAGCCCGGAGGATATCGCGGCGGCCAGGGAGACTTATTTTGGCCTGCGTAATCCCATGGAAAACTGGACCTGGAATGTGGCATGGTACAGTGATCCGGTATTTCTGGGTCATTACCCGGAGGAGGGACTGAAGCGCTTTGCAAAGTACCTGCCGGAGATCACCCGGGAGGATATGGAGCTGATCTCCCAGCCTCTGGATTTCATGGGACAGAATGTCTACAATGGCTATATGGTGCGCTGCGGTGCGGACGGCGGCGTGGAGTATGTGGACCGCTATCCGGGCTTTCCCAAGACGGCCATCCAGTGGCCCGTGACCCCGGAGTGCATCTACTGGAGCTGTAAGTTCCTGTATGAGCGCTACCACATGCCCATGTATATCACGGAGAACGGCATCTCCTGCCATGACACCGTGTCTCTGGACGGCAAGGTGCATGACCCCAACCGCATTGATTTTCTGGAAAAATATCTGTACCAGGTGCAGCGGGCCATAGACGAGGGCGTGGACGTCAGGGGCTATTTCCTGTGGACTTTTCTGGACAATTTTGAGTGGGCTAACGGCTATCATGAGCGGTTCGGACTGGTATATGTGGACTACCGCAATCAGCAGCGTATCGTCAAGGACAGCGCCTATTGGTATAAAAACATTATGGAGACCAATGGGGCCGCGCTGGCCATGAACCGATCCGGCGGGGAGATCCTTTATCTGGAGCCGGTGCTGAAGGAATGTGTCTGGGGCGGACGGCGGCTGGTGACGGAGTTCCCTTACCAGGCGGACAGCGACGCCGTGGGCGAGTGCTGGGCCATCAGCGCCCATCCCCATGGGGACTGCCGGATCAGCCAGGGAAAATATGCGGGACAAACATTGTCTAAGTTATACCGGGAGCACAAGGAGATGTTTGGAAATCTCTCCTATGAGGAATTTCCCCTGCTGGTGAAGATCATTGACGCCAAGAGCGACCTGAGTATCCAGGTGCATCCCGATGACAGCTATGCCCGGGAGGTGGAGAAGGCGCCCTTCGGCAAGACTGAGTGCTGGTATATCATGGACTGTGATGATGGGGCTGAGTTAGTGGTGGGCCACCACGCCCAGACCCGGGAGGAACTAAAGCAGATGATTGCCGACAATCGGTATGAGGAGTTGATCCGCCGGGTGCCGGTGGGGAAGGGAGATATGATCCAGATCAATCCCGGCACGGTACATGCCATCACGGGAAGCTTCCTGATTCTGGAGACCCAGCAGAACAGCGATATTACTTACCGGGTGTATGATTACAACCGCCTGGTGGACGGCAAGCCCCGCCAGCTTCATGTGTCCCAGAGCATCGACGTTATCAATGCGCCCGATGAAGCGTACAAAAAAGCTATCAAAAAGGCGGCCCCCCAGGAGCCTAATACCTGGAACCTTCTGACGGAGAGCGATTACTACAAGGTGTGGAAACTGGTGGTAAAAGACGGGTTTACTTTTAACCAGGAGCATCCTTTCCTGATCGTAAGCGTACTGGAGGGAGCTGGCATCATCGAGGGACACAGCGTGGGCAAGGGCGCGCATCTGTTAATCCCGGCAGGCTACGGCCAGGTGGAGATGCTGGGAGATATGGAGATTATCGCCTCCACTGCCGCGGAGAAATCCGCGGAAGCATAGAGCCGGGGATAGAGGAATGGCAGATAGGAAAATCTAAACGCTCGTGAGTATATATGAAGAAAGGCAGGAATGATTATGATACCCAAGGATCCGGCTATGCTGCTTAGCTTTATCAATTTGAAACTCAGAGATTATTATTCCAGTCTGGAGGATCTGTGCGAAGATTTGGATGTGGCCCAGGAGGAGATCACGGAAAAACTCTCAGGTATTGACTACCATTATGACCAGGAGAAAAACCAGTTTGTCTGAATGAAAAGCGCAGGATTCGGATGGAAATGTAAAACCAATTTTATATAGTTGAATAAGATGTGGCTGTGGAAAAAGTCCTAAAAACGCAATACAAAGCGGCGAAACTACCCAAGAGACGTTGCTTTACGGGGGGCGGAAAAGACTTTTACCACAGCCTCGTTTTTGTGGGCATATTTTGTTGGCGGGAG
>CAMWTF010000203.1 GCA_947177105.1 uncultured Lachnospiraceae bacterium
AATCATCCTCCGCCCGGTAAAAGTACACCGATTCCTGCCCTAATTGTTCGGAAACGCTCACCGCATAATAGGACTCCTTGGGCGAATATACCACATCCTCCACAGTATTGTCGTAGGACATGACCTCTTTTCTTCCGTAACCTTCATGGTATTTCATCATGGTAAGCACAGGAGACGCATAGGCTCTCACCACCAGCACACCGCTTCTGATGCCCATATCCAATATGCTCTTGCCAGTCTCAATCCCCAGGGTGGTATAATTGATCCCCCTGTTCATATCCACAATATTTACCGTTCCGTTGCTCTCAGCCAAATAACCGTAACAGGAATTTTGAGCCACCATAAAGGCTTTGATTCCGCCGGTGACTTTTGTATGGGCCACCGTCTCCCCCGTGGCGGCATCCCAGGTATATGCGCTCTGATCTATGGAGAAAAGAACCTGATCATATAGGGTTCCCGTGTCCTCGTCCCGATAACTCCGGCACCGCAATATAGCGCCGGCAGCATCCATCCCAAAGGGCTGGTATTCAAATTCCCGCATCCAAATACGCTCGCCGCTCTCACAGTCAATTTTTTCCACAAATCCCGTATCCTCGTCCCCAACAGACATCGCCTGATAGTCGGGTCTTTTAATACTGGCCACAATCAATGCCCCGTCTGCACTGAAACCGACCTCAGATATATAGGAAGCTTCCACTGCATAGTCCGTCTGTGCTTTTCCGTCAAAATCGTATACCGTAACGCAGCCGCCTGCGTCCTCCCGATTTTGGGATACCGCAAACTTTGATTTGTCATCGCTAAAAGCGTAGGAACTGCCGTAAGCGCTGCTCTCCTGCCCGTTCTCCATACTTGCCAGCAGTTTTCCCGTGGCAATGTCATGAAAGGCGACCACGCCGTTGGAGATACAGGCGATTACGCCTGCCTCCGCATCCATCTCGCAATATATGGGAGATTCCTGTGTTTTCACCTGCCACTCTTCATCGCCTGCAAAAGTGACGCTTCTTATCTCATTTTTGTCACAGATCAGAATGTGCTCCCCATACACTATACTGCGGATCGGAGAGATCACATAACCACTGTCATCCACCTGCGCAGGAAGTTTTGCCAGGAGTACACCGTCCTCCACATTCCACACATAGATCGTCCCGCCCTGATCAATGGACAGAATTTTTTCTCCCGTATTGTCAAAAGAAAACTCTTTCACCGGCAGGTCATGCTTAAGGCTCCTGTCCATACCTATGGTGTTTCCTATGTCATAGCAGCATAATGCCGCACTCAGGGCATACTGCGCGCTGGCCACATAGGGCCTGTCCTGCTCCGGCGTGGGAAGCGCCTCTAAAGCCACCAATGCCGCCGTCTGTCTGTCCCCCTCCTCCAGGAGGCTCAAGGCAGTGGATGCCAGGTATTTTGACTGATTGACCTGTTTCTGCCTGTAGTTCTCCTGAATCATAGCTGTATTGTAAGCGCTGTAGGCTCCAAATAACACCCCCGCCACAGCCGCCGCGGACGCCGCAAACATCACTTTCTTCATGCGCCGCTCCCTGTGGCGCTGCCGCAGGTCATCATAACTGCAGTGCAGCAGCGGCGCCGCCAGACGAAGAAGCTCCGTCCTCAGTCTGCGGTTCATCTCCCGCCGGGACGCACCTCTCACATCCGCCGCCAAAGGTTCCACGGGATTCCCCTCCTCGTCCGCCCGCAGCTTCTCCGGAAAGGATTCCTGGGGCTCTCCCTCCACTAATATGGCAAGAATGTGCTCCCTGCCGTGGAGACTGATGAAAGTGTCTATCTCCTTTTGAACCCAGGCAGACTCCGGCGTTCTGGGCGAGCACACGACGATCAGATACTCCGACTCTTCCAGAGCGGCCTCGATATTGTCCCCCAGATCGCTCCCTATGGGTAGTTCCTCCTGATCGCGAAATACACGCTCTATTTTCCTTTTCCCCGATTTCTGGAATACACCCCTGGGCGCCTTTAGGGTCTCCAGGCCCTTGTGAACCTTTTTGGCTATGTACATATCCGGTTCGGTGTGACGGTAACTGATAAATGCATTATATTTCATTGGATGGGACTCCTCCGTCATCGTAAATGTCTGCGCCTAATGACTTGGCAATCTCTCTCAATTTTGTCAAAACTTTTTCTGAGTAATCGTCACAGCCAATACACCCTTTTTTATACAGAATTTCTGAATCACCAAAAAGCGCTCTTCCCTCAATTGCCAGTTTCATTTTTTGCTTTGTGATAGGGTTAATTCCTTCTCCGGATTCCATTAAAACCAAATCTTTATCCGTCTTAATATAATCTCTCCATTCTCGCAGTGATATCTCCTTATCCCTCTCTATGTATATCTCCATTGACACTTACCTCTTTCCGACCGATTTGTAAAATACAAATATATCTTTATAGAATAACTATGCATAATTTATTTAAGCCGGAAAAGGAGTTGCCCGCAGTATTCAGCAACTCCTTTTCAAAATATCCTAGAGAATATCCTCCTCTGGCAGTTTTATCGCCAGACAAAGCTCCTCCAACTGTTTTTCATCCACCACATTCGGGGCCTCCGACATCAGGCAGGACGCATCCTTTACCTTGGGGAACGCAATCACTTCCCGGATGCTCTCCGCTTTCACAAGCAGCATCACAAAGCGGTCCAAGCCGATGGCCAGCCCGGCATGAGGGGGTACGCCATACTTGAAGGCATCCAGCAAAAATCCAAACTGCTCATGGGCTTTCTCGTCGGTAAAGCCCAGCGCGCGGAACATACGCTCCTGCACATCGCTCTGGAAGATACGCACACTGCCGCCCCCCAGCTCCACGCCGTTTAACACAATATCATAGGCTTTGGCCCGCACACTGCCGGGATCAGACTCCAGTCTCTCCAGATCCTCCTCCATGGGCATGGTAAACGGATGATGCATGGCCACAAAGCGCTCTTCCTCATCACTCCACTCAAACTGGGGGAACTCCGTCACCCACAGGAAATTGAACTTGTCGCTCTCCACCAGTTCCAACTGTCTGGCCACCTCACAGCGCAGCGCGCCCAGCACGGCCCACACAGTCTTTAAACGGTCCGCCGCAAAGAGCAGCAGATCCCCCGGCTCGCCCGCCATGGCTTTTACCAGATTCTCCAGCTCCTCCTGGTTCATAAACTTGGCAAAGGAGGATTTGTAGCTGCCGTCCGGCATCACGGACAGATAGGCCAGTCCCTTGGCCCCATAGCCCTTGGCAAACTCCACCAGCGCGTCAATCTTCTTGCGGGGCATCTCCGCCTGACCCTTTACATTGATGCCCCGGACGCTGCCGCCGGCCTCCAAGGCCCCGGTGAACACGCCAAAGCCACAGCCCTTTACGATCTCCGACACATCCGTAAGCTCCATGCCAAAGCGGGTGTCCGGCTTGTCCGATCCGTAACGGTTCATGGCCTCATCCCAGGTCATCCGCTGGATGGGCAGCTGCACATTAAGACCGATGGACTCCCTGCACACCTCCGCCACCATGCGCTCCGTGGCGTCGATCACATCGTCCACATCCACAAAGGACATCTCCAGATCCACCTGGGTAAACTCCGGCTGTCTGTCGGCCCGCAGATCCTCGTCCCTGAAACACTTGGCAATCTGAAAATACCGGTCATACCCGGAGCACATCAGCAGCTGCTTGAAAATCTGGGGAGACTGGGGCAGCGCATAGAAATTCCCCGGATGCACACGGCTGGGCACCAGATAATCCCTGGCTCCCTCCGGTGTGGATTTATTCAAAATCGGCGTCTCGATCTCCAGAAAACCTTCCCGGGAGAGGAAGGCCCGGATGGTAGTGGCAATCTTGCTGCGCAGCATCAGATTGCGCTGCAAGTCCGGCCTGCGCAGATCCAGATAACGGTATTTCAAGCGGATTTCCTCCTTGGTCCTTAAATCCGCCTCGATGGGAAACGGCGGTGTCTCCGCCTCCGCCAGAATCCGCATCTGGACAGCCCGGATCTCAATCTCGCCGGTAGCCAGATTCTCATTTACCGCGCCGCTGCGCTTCTCCACCCTGCCCACCACGGCGATCACAAACTCACTGCGCAGCTTCTCCGCCTTGGCAAAATGCTCCGCCCCGCAGTCACTCTCCTCAAATATAATCTGCAAAATACCGGCCCGGTCCCGCAGATCCACAAAGATAATACCGCCCTTGTTCCTCTGCTTCTGCACCCAGCCCATGACGGTGACTTCCTCACCCACATTGGCAAGGCTCAGTTCTCCACATCTGTAGGATCTTCTCAGTCCTTTCATTGACTCTGCCATCATTCATCCCTCAATTTCCGCCCCGCAGGGCTTGTTATGTTAATGCTTATCTTTTTGTTCTCCAACCGAAATTATTTTAGCACAATTTCATAATATATTCTTGGTCCTGCATATTCGGAAAATGTTTCCTCATTCTTTTTAACAAACTGAAAGCCGGCACTTTCATAGGTATGTTGCGCAGGAACACAAATTTCATTTGTCCAAACAACTATCTTTTTTGCTCCTTGCGCAGCAATACGTTGAACAGCCTCCCGCATCTGCCGTTTTCCATAACCGTTTCCCTTGTACCGCGTCAAAATACAGTTGTGGCCAATTTCAGTTGATTCCGGCAGATTGGTTGGATTCCACGAAACGAATCCAATCGGTTTTCCTTCCAGAACTGTCATAAAGCCGCTAAACTCGGCGATATGGGGATTATCATAGAAAAAATCGTCAAATTCCTGCCATTGCTCCAGCCAGTTGCGCTCAAATCTCGGTTCAAACGAATAACCGTCTTTCAAAAGACTTACAAGCGTTCCACGAGGAAACGCCGTTATTCTTCTATAGTCAATATCCATTTTGACTCCTGCAAATACCGTTTTATCGTTCCGATTCTATCACAAGTACCTGTTTAATTCAAGGTATATCGTAAAACATCAGAGCATACTTTCTATTCAGGTTTTTCCGGTACTCAGTTCTTCAGCGCCTCTCTGTAGAACTCCACAAACTCCTGATAGCCCTCCGCCGTCAGCTGCTCTTTCTGAAATTTCTTGTTCTTGTTCATGCGGGCCACCAGCACCTGACTTCCGTCCTGCCGGGCCGCCTGGGCCTTGGCTATGATCTCGCACAGAGCCTGTCCGCCCACGCCCTTTTCAATCAGATAGGCCACTTTCTTCGGCGGCTGGGGCACCTGGAAACCGTTCTCTATCAACAGCATGATAATCCGCTCAAACCCGATGGAAAAACCGCAGGCCGGAACGTTCTGTCCCGTGAATTTGCCCACCATCTTGTCATATCTGCCGCCTCCGCCGCAGGCCGCTCCAAACTGGGGCATGGAAATCTCAAAAATCGTCCCTGTATAATAG
>CAMWTF010000204.1 GCA_947177105.1 uncultured Lachnospiraceae bacterium
AAATAATTATATAAATCTTCATTTGTTGAATTGTTCAACGCTGTTATTTTACCACAACCGCGCACACAATTCCATTAAATTTTGCTTAGTCTCCCTTTGCTTGTCCTGCCCTGCCAGCTTGTATGTGTCGGGGAAGTCGGCAGCAAGCGTATCAAGTTTCCGTATGACTGCCTTATCCCTTGTATAGAGGGTGGTGGTGGCGGTCGTTTGTTACCCCTCCGCACTATCGGAAAAAATAATTGTTAAAAATAATGAAAAACATGTGGAAAAAAAGTATGGAGTATAGTAAAATAGACCTATGCTGATTGAGCAGTGGGTATAGAGATTGAGAATATCCACAGAAAATAATGGAAGCGTGGGAGGACGAGGGCAATGAAAATACAGGATTTCTGTGATATGAACAAGTTCGAGGAGATTATGCAGAACTGGGCGGCGAGCACAGGGCTGGCGACGGTGGCCGTGGGAGAGGATGGCCAGTACATCAGTGATTGTTACAATTTCACGGATTTCTGTATTAAGCTCACCAGGGGCAGCGCGGAGGGCTGCAGGCGCTGCGAGAAAAATGACCGGGAGGGCAAAGGGGTTTATGCCTGCCATGCGGGGCTGATGGACTTTGGCATTCCCATCACGCTGGACGACGGTACGGTGCTGGGCAGCGTAATCGGAGGCCAGGTGCTTCCGGAGAGGCCGGATGAGGATAGATTCCGGGCCACAGCCAGAGAACTGGGAATTGATGAGGAGCGTTACATTGACGCGCTGCAGAAGGTGAATGTAAAGACCAAGGAGCAGATTGAGGCGTCCGCCAATTTGTTGGGAGACGTGATCAATATGTTTGTGCGGGCCAGTTATGCCACCTCTCAAAATTCGAATATTGTGAATCGGCTGCAGGAGGGCATCAACAAGGCCGCGGAGCAGATTGTGCTGGCCAATGAGAATACCCACCAGATTGAGGCATTCAGCAACAGGCAGAAGATTCTGGCGCTGAACGCCAGCATCGAGGCGGCGCGTTCCGGCGAGGCGGGCAGAGGTTTCGCGGTGGTGGCCCAGGAGGTACAGAAGCTGGCTCAGGGCATGGCGGTGACCAGCGTGAATATTAAGAATGCGCTGCGGGAAGTGACAGACACTATTATGCAGCTGAAACAGTGATGGAGGAGGGCAGCGAAAGCTGCCCTTTATAAATGAGGAGGTATAAATTCAGGAAATGAAAAAGATTGATCTATGCGGAAGCTGGAGGATGAAGATACTGGGGGAGAATGTGTATCATATCCCGGAAGAGTGGATGGAGGCCAGGGTGCCGGGATCCGTGTACGGGACTCTTTTGGAGCTGGGAAAAATGCCGGATCCCTATTACAGGGATAATGAGCTGGATGCCACAAAGCTCATGGAGAATGACTTTGTCTATGAGACAGATGTGGAGATCACCGAGGAAATGCTGGGCTGCGACGGGCTCATGCTGCGGTTTGAGGGAATTGATACGCTGGGGGAAGTCTATCTGGGAGAGGAACTGCTGGGGCATGTGGAGAATATGCACCGGATTTGGGAGTACGATATCCGGCGGCTGGCCAGAGTAGGGAAAAATACCGTCAGGGTGTTGCTGCACTCCCCTATAAAATATATCAAGGAAGAAAACGGGAAAATGTTTGCAGGGGGATCCAATGAGGCCATGGCCGGGTATCCCCATCTGCGGAAGGCCCACTGCATGTATGGCTGGGACTGGGGCCCAAGGCTGCCGGACGCGGGGATTTTCCGCGGGGTGAGTCTGCAGATCATAGACAGCGCCAGGCTGGACGGCGTCTATGTGACGCAGCGGCACGAGGGGCCCCATATGAAGGAGATATGCTTTGAGGAGAGCAGGGTACAGGAACCGCTTTCGGTGCCAGTGCCCCAGACGGCGGATGGCAGGATACAGGTGCAGGTGGACCGGGTGCGGCTGGAATTTCAGGTGGATCTGGAGGTATTTCGTGAGGAGGAAGAACTGTCGGCGGTGATAACGGTGACGGACCCGGAGGGTACGGTGTATGGGCAGTCTGCGGACGGCAGCATCACCATTGTACGCCCGCGGCTGTGGTGGCCAAGCGGCTATGGAAAGCAGCCCCTCTATGAGGTGAAAGCTCTGCTGCTGGGCAGTGACGGGCGCGTTCTGGACAGCTGGGAGCGCCAGATCGGCCTGCGCACCATGACCATGGATATCCAGGCGGATCAGTGGGGGAACCAGTTTGCCCATCAGGTCAACGGCGTGGACATTTTTGCCATGGGAGCGGACTATATCCCGGAGGACAATCTGTTGTCCCGCGTTACCAGAGAACGAACGGAGAAGCTGCTGCAGGATGCGGCGGCAGCCGGGCACAACAGCATCCGGGTCTGGGGCGGCGGCTATTACCCGGACGACTTTTTCTATGAAACCTGTGATCGGCTGGGGCTTATCGTGTGGCAGGACTTTATGTATGCCTGTTCCTCCTATGAGTTAAACGAGGCATTCGAGGAGAACATTTGCGCTGAGACCCAGGAAAATGTGCGGCGGATCCGGCACCACGCCTGTCTGGGACTGTGGTGCGGCAACAACGAGATGGAGACCCAGACCCTGGACAAGTGCTGGAAACCCTCACAGAAGCAGTTTTATGACTATATCAAGCTGTATGAGTACATTATACCCAAGATTCTGCGCAAGGAAGATCCCCATACTTTTTACTGGCCCTCATCGCCGTCATCTGGCGGGAATTTTGACAATCCCTGGGATGAGAACCGGGGCGATACCCACTACTGGGATGTGTGGCATGGCAACAAGCCTTTTACCGAGTATCGGAAGTTCCGGTTCCGGTATCTGTCGGAGTTCGGCTTTCAGTCCTTCCCCTGCCTGCAGACGGTGGAGAGCTTTACGGAGCCGGAGGATCGGAATATTTTTTCCCGTGTGATGGAGATGCATCAGCGGAATGTGGCGGCCAACGGCAAAATCCTGAATTATCTGTCGGCCACCTATCTGTATCCCGGCAGTTTTGACCTGCTGCTCTATGCCTCCCAGCTATTGCAGATGGAGGCTATACGGTACGGCGTGGAGCATTTCCGCAGACACCGGGGGCACTGCATGGGAACGGTGGTGTGGCAGCTCAATGATATCTGGCCGGTGGCGTCCTGGGCCAGCATTGATTATTATGGAAGATGGAAGGCGCTGCACTATGCCCAGAAGAGGATGTTTGCCCCGGTGCTGCTCTCCTGTCAGGAGATGGGGGAACTGTCCCAGCGCCCCTACTGTATTATGGAGCCCGGTCCCATGGAGGTGTCTGCCCAGCTCTGTGTGTCCAACGAGACGATGGAGGAAGTGCAGGGCATCTGTCACTGGCAGCTGCGCAGTTATCTGGGGGAGGCGCTGCTGGGCGGAGACCGTCAGGTGACGGTGGGGCCCCTGGACACCCTGTGGCTGGACAAGATAGAGTTTACCGGAAATGTCCTTTGCAATGTGCGGGAGGCATATTTTGCTTACCAGTTGGAGGTGAACGGAGAGATCCTGTCCGAGGGCGTCAGCCTGTTCACGGCGCCCAAGCATTTCCGTTTCGCGGATCCGGGTCTGCGTCTGCGCCGGGAGGGGGATACCCTGATCCTGCAGGCAGAGCATTTCGCCAAGTCTGTGGAAATCCGGGGCGGCGATGGCGGCGGCAGCTATGTCAAGCTTTCTGACAACTATTTTGATATGAACCCCGGGGAAAAGAGAGTGCGGATCCTGGAGGGAGATGCGGAGAGTTTCCAGGTGCGGAGCGTTTATGATATACGGTAGGCGCCGCCCTGGGCCATCCGGAATGAAGGGCCATATTCCGATGGGAGATTTTATGACCAGAGAAAAGCGGAGGCATAGCGGGAGGGAATATCATGGTGCGGAACATGGGAAAGAGGGGACTATGAGAATCCGGACGGGCAGGGAGATCGGCAGAGCTATAAGGCGGGACTGGGACAGTTATAAGACGGGCTTGCTGGTGGCGGCAGGGATTGCGGCGGGCGTCAGCCTGTTGGGGCATGGTCTGTGCCCCAGCAGGGAACTGCTGGGACTGCCCTGCCCCGGCTGTGGCCTCACCAGGAGTATCCTGATGATTTTGCGGGGACGGTTTGCGGAGAGCTGGCAGCTGCAGCCCTTTGGATACGCCTGGCTGGCGCTGGCGGTGGTTTTCGTCCTGGACCGCTATGTGCTGGAATCCCGGCAAAAGCTGTGGAAAGGGTTGTTTGTACTGACCTGCATCGGCATGGTAGCGCTGTACGGGTACCGGATGGTGACGCTGTTCCCCCACACGGAGCCCATGACCTATTACGAGGGAAATCTGCTGCGGCGGATGGGTTAGATAATAAGGCTGCCGCTGCATGCGACAGCCTTTTACATAATCCTACTTGGTCAGTTCTTCCAGCTCCTCGATCACCTGCCCGAACACATCCAGCGCATCCTGAATAGGCTGGGCCGTGGTCAGGTCCACGCCTGCGATCTTAAGCAGTTCCACCGGGGGCATGGAACAGCCGCCGGAGAGGAATTTCTTGTAGCGCTCCACGGCGGGGGCGCCTTCTTCTAAGATATTCCGGGCGATGGCCACAGCGGCGGAGAAGGAGGTGGCGTACTGGTACACATAGAAATTATAGTAGAAATGGGGAATCCTTGCCCATTCCACACCGATCTCCGGGTCGGACACCATATCCGGGCCGTAGTACTTGCAGTTCAAATCGTAATACACCTTGGTCAGCGCTTCCGCCGTCAGGCTCTGGCCATTCTCGGCCATCTGATTGGTGATCATCTCGTACTCCGCAAACATGGTCTGGCGGTACACGGTTCCCTTGAAGCTGTCCAGATAGTGGTTCAGCAGGTAAGCCCGTTCTTTTTTGTCCGCGGTGTGCGCCAGCAGGTATTCCATCAGCAGGATCTCGTTGCAGGTGGAAGCCACCTCGGCCACGAAGATCCGGTAGTGGGCGTACATGGGGGGCTGGGCGTGATTGGAGTGCCAGGTGTGCATGGAATGGCCCATCTCATGGATCAGCGTAAAAAGATTGTCCATATTGCCGGTATAGTTCAGCAGGATGTAGGGATAGCTGTCATAGGAACCGGTGGAATAGGCGCCGCTGCGCTTGCCCTCGTTCTCGTATACATCGATCCAGCGGTTTTCAAAGCCTTCCCGCACCACCTTGAGGTAGTCCTCGCCCAGAGGAGCCAGGGCCTTCAGCACAGTCTCCTTTGCCTCCTCAAAGGGGATGTTCTTGGACACGCCTGCGATAATGGGGGTGTAGATATCGTACATGTGCAACTAGTCCAAACCCATCAGACGCTTGCGCAAACGTACATAGCGG
>CAMWTF010000205.1 GCA_947177105.1 uncultured Lachnospiraceae bacterium
ATCTTAATATGATCGCTGTTATTCAGCTTTTCAATCATCCCGATCCACCTCCAAGAAGAAGATTTATTTAATGATCTCAAATAAGGGCTTGCAGGCCGGGTAGATCTCCTTGAACTGGGCATAGCGTTTCTCATATTTAGCTACCAGTTCGGGATCGGGCTCCACCGTGTCCACCACCTTCACAATCCTGGCCGCTGCCTCTTCCACATTGGCAAACTCGCCGCAGGCCACTGCCGCCAGCATGGCGCCGCCCAGAGAGGGACCTTCCTCCACTTCGATCACATCCACCTTCAGGTTCAGGATGTTGGCAATCATCTTCTTCCACAGAGGGCTCTTGGCGCCGCCGCCGCAGATCTTGGTGCGCTCGATCTTAATGCCCAGAGACTTGGCTACCTCGAAGGAATCCCGCAGGGCAAAGGCCACGCCCTCCAGCACAGCCTGGGTCATATCCGCCCTGGTGGTGTCCATGGTCATGCCGATAAACGTACCCCTGGCGTTGGGATTGTTGTGGGGAGAGCGCTCGCCCATCAGGTAGGGCAGGAAGTATACATGGTTCTCTCCCAGCTTTTCGATGGCTTTCTGCTCCGCCGCGTAGTCCCCGGTTCCAATGATATCGTCCATCCACCACTTGTTACAGCTTGCGGCGCTGAGCATGCAGCCCATCAGGTGGTAGCTGCCGTCCGCATGGGCAAAGGAGTGGAGCGCATTATACTTATCCACGCCGAAGTTCTTAGAGGAGATGAAGATAGTGCCGCTGGTGCCCAGGGAGATATTGCACATGCCGTCGCCCACGGTGCCGGTGCCCACGGCCGCCGCCGCGTTGTCCCCTGCGCCCGCCGCCACTTTTACCGTGTGGGGGATGCCCAGCTGATCCGCAATCTCGGGCAGTACGCAGCCCACGGACTCATAACTTTCATAACAGGTTGCCAGCTGGTCCTCAGTAATACCGCAGATCTCACACATCTCCTTGGACCACCTGCGGTTCTTCACATCAAAAATCAGCATGCCGGAGGCGTCGGACACGTCCGTGCAGTGTACTCCGGTGAGCTTGTAGGCTATGTAATCCTTGGGCAGCATGATCTTGGCGATTCTGGCAAAATTCTCCGGCTCTTTGTTTTTCACCCACAGGATCTTGGGGGCGGTAAAGCCGGTGAAGGAGATATTGGCCGTATACTCGGACAGCTTTTCCTTGCCGATCACATTGTTTAAGTAGTCGCACTCCTCGTAGGTACGTCCATCGTTCCACAGCAGCGCGGGGCGGATCACATTGTCGTCCGCATCCAGAATCACCAGACCGTGCATCTGCCCGCCGAAGCTGATGCCCGCCACCTGGCTCTTGTCCGCGTCCTTAAGCAGTTCCTTAATGCCGATCATGGTCTGCTCGTACCAGTCCTCGGGCCTTTGCTCCGACCAGCCCGGATTGGGGAAATAGATAGGATACTCTCTGGAAACGATATTCTGAATCTTTCCCTCGCTGTCCATCAGCAGAAGCTTAACCGCCGATGTGCCTAAATCAATTCCGATGTACAACATATTTACCTCTTTTCTGCATATTTGAAGTCCGCCTCAGGCAAACTCCCGCTGTGCCTGCAATGCCGCTTTGTTGTGGGGCAGATACTCTGTCTGCGCCCCCGCCCGTCTCCTCTCACCTGGCCGCGCTTGGGGACCTGCACTTATACTGACGACGGTCGTGAGTATAAAAGTGATGTGTACGGGCACGTTATTTATAGCATACTCGTTTTTAAGACTAAAATCAATATCCCTTTTGCATTTTCGGGATTATGCACATTTTCATTGATAAAAACTAGTGAAATATGTTAGTGCCTGAAGGGGTGGCCGGCCCAGGGCAAAAGCTGCTGTCTTTGCGGTACATTTATTCCGTGCCCGGGCACGGCGCTGTCCCCTCCGGCAGGGTGCCACATGTCCCATCCCGGCAGATGACGGCTTTAAGCGGAGCATGGATTTTGGCAGAGCGATGCCGGCAAAGAAACGGGGCCGGATTGCCCTTAATGATATTTACAGATCCGGCAAAACCAATTATACTGTCTATACAGGGAGAATACTGCGCGCGAGGATTGTATGCTGAGCGGGAACACTGTACGGCAAGAGCAGCATACTGTCTATACAGCGAGGGTAACTCTCTAAGAGAGGAGCATATTATGAAAAACACCCAGAATATAAAAAAACGGCTTCACAGGTCACAGGATCGGACGCGGGCCCTGTGCCATATACTGGCTGCCGCTCTCTTTTTATCAGGAATACTCTCCCCGAGGATACCCGCGAGAGCGGATCCTGAGGACTCCCCCACATATCAGGTAAGGACAAGATGGTATGAACGATTTCCCGACGGCAGGCATGCCGTCATAAAATTTCCCAAAATAGTCGGAACCGGCAACGAAGAAGCATATGCCAATATAAATTATATTTTGGAACGGGAAGCCTTTCGCATAGCGGGGGAGTTTGTGTCTGACCTGCATCAATACGACAATATTTTTCAGGCCATTGCGGCGCTGAAAAACCAGTCATTGTTTGTATCCTATGAAGTGTTGTATCAGGATGAGCGGCTTCTCAGCGTCGAAATCGAAGGGGAGGCCACTTATTATACGGAGAAAGGGGATATATACTCTACACCATCGGACAAATGGCATTATTTATTTGACATAAGCACCGGGCGGCAGTTGAGCCTGTCCGATTTTGTTGAATTGGACAGGAGAATTGTGGATTACAGGTCTGAGAATTATGAAGCACCCAATTATGACCGTCCGACACACACCGCATACTATAGCTTTATGGATGCTTTCTGCGTATATGAGGAGGAGGCGTATGACCACCACAGGGAAATGAATGTGGAGGAGGCGCTGGAGATGCTGAAGGACGAAAAAATTTACTGGGCCGTCACGGCGGACAAGGATTTGCTGCTGTATTACTATTTCTATTCAGACGGCTCTTTTATCCTCATCCCCTATTCCTATATTGCGGATTTTGCACATTATTGACTGGGTTAAGCATTTTATTCCGAGAACAAATGCAGGAGAACGGGAGGTGTACCATGGCCACAATAAAAGAGATCGCCGCTTTGGCGGGCGTGTCCAGAGGAACCGTAGACAGGGTACTGAACAACCGGGGTTCCGTGAATCCCGAGACGGCGGAAAAAATCCGGGAAATTGCCAGGGCCCTGGACTACAGGCCCAATATCGCCGGGCTGGTGCTGGCCGCCCAGAAAAAGAAGCTGAAGCTGGGAGTTGTGCTGTTTTCCGCAGAGAATCCTTTTTTCATAGATGTGGAGGAGGGAGTCACGGAGAAGGCGGAGGAACTGGCCGGATACAACTGTACGGTGATTGTCAGGCATATCACCTACGGTGTGGAACAGCAGCTGCAGGCCATCCGGGAACTGGAGGAGGAGGAGGTAAACGGCATCGCCCTGGCCCCCTACAACGATGAGCGCATACGAAAACGCATCAACTCCCTGTACGACCGGGGCATCCCGGTGGTGACTTTCAACACGGATATAGAAAACTCCCGGCGCATCGCCTATGTGGGCAGTCATTACGGGAGGAGCGGGGAAACCGCCGCAGGGCTTATGCACCTGATGACCCACGAGCGGGTGCGGGTGGGCATCGTCACCGGGTCCCCGGACATCCTGTGCCACACGGAGCGGGTGGCCGGTTTTGTCAGTTCCCTGAAACGCTATAAATCCGACATGGAGATCGTGGATATCATCGAGAACCACGACGACGAGTTTGAAAGCTACGAAAAAACCACCCGGCTGCTGACGGAACACCCGGAGATCAACGCGCTGTTTTTTGCCGCGGGGGGCGTCAACGGCGGATGCCGCAGCCTGTCTGTGCTGGGCCGGGAGGGGCAGGTCCGTGTGATCGCGTTTGACAAGGTTCCCACCACCAAGGCGCTGGTGAAAAAGGGCGTCATAGCCGCCACCATCTGTCAGCAGCCCAAGGTGCAGGGCTCCAAGCCTTTGACGCTGCTGTTCGCCTATCTGACCACCGGGGAGCTGCCGGAGAAGGAGTATAATTATGTGGCGGTGGATATTCGGATCCGGGAGAATATATAGGGCCTCTGTGTGGATCCTACGCAAAAAAAGGACCGGCCGCCCGTGGGATTTTCGGTCCTTTTGGCAAATTCCTTATATGCGCACCCACACGCTCATCTCGCCCTCGCCCCGGTTGTTCCAGGCGTAGTAGGGCACCATGCGCAGGGTTACGTCCCTCTCCCGGACGGGCCGGGCCGGGCGGTAAAGCTTTTCACCCTCCGCCGGGATCATCCGCTTGCCGGGCGCCTTCAGCACCGTCATGGGATGGCCCAGTTCTTCCGTCACCTCCGTCTCAATGTCGGATGCTTTCAGGTTCTGCAAATCCAGCCTGCACAGATGCAGATCCTTGCCGTTATCCGCTTCCTCCAGGCAGTATACTACAGGGCCGCGGGCAATGGCAACCTTGCCGATGTTTTCCCGCACTCTGGAATCCGCCTCCAGTATCCGCACCGGCATATCCATCTCCAAGATCACTTCATCGCCGTCCTGCCAGATTCCGTCTATATATAAATAGCCGTCTCTGCAGACCGCCGCTGCCTGCCGCCCAGACGCGCAGTTCTTCTCCGCCGCCAGACTGGCAGCCTCATGGACTTCCCCTGGCATCGACCTTACCACCGCGCCCGCCCCATCCACGGTCACCTGGCCCGGCCTGCCGCCGCAGCGATACTCTGCTTTCACCCTGCCGCTCCAGCCGGGTATGCGGAAAGCCAGCCTGCAGGGGACATGATCGCCATGTAGCTGCACCTTCACCATACCATTCCAGGGCATTTCCGACTCCACCTTCAAATCCAGTGTCTTCTCTCCCACCTTCTTGGTCAGCACACTGCCCATATATAGATGTATCCACAGAGTATCCGGCGCCTCTGCTTCATCGGATATCCTGTCTTTCCCGGGAAACCGGGACTTTTTTGAAACCGGGATCTCGGACTGCTCAGACTGCCGGAAATCCCCATAAGCGGCAGTCCCGGACTCCGTGTATGCATAGGAGGCCACGGAACTGACCAGACGGGCAATATTAGGCGGACAGCAGGCGCAGCCGAACCATTTCTGCCGCACACTCTTGACATGGGCCTTCCGGCCATCCTTATGGCAAGCCTGGGGAAATACTTCCAGGGGATTCACATAGAAGAAGCTCCTGCCATCCAGGGCCATGCCCGCCAACACCGTGTTATACAGGGCCGACTCCATGACGTCCCCATATTTACCGCGAGGCTTTAGCTGCAGCATCCTTCTGGCCCAGAACACCAGGCCGATGGC
>CAMWTF010000206.1 GCA_947177105.1 uncultured Lachnospiraceae bacterium
AGCATGTATAATGGTGATTAATTGGAGTAAAAACAGTGAAAGGGACTGCGGAGCTCAAAATAAGGAGGTACTGATATGAAGGGTTCTTCTATGAATACACATATGGGCAATATCGTGATCAACAATGAAGTCATTGCCCAATATGCCGGAAGCGTGGCTGTGGAATGCTTTGGCATCGTCGGGATGGCGGGAGTAAGTATGAAAGACGGCATGTCCAAGCTCTTAAAAAAGGATAGCCTGACCAGGGGCATCAACGTGAGTCTGAACAATAATAAGCTGACGCTGGATTTTCATGTGATCGTGGCCTATGGCGTGAGCATTATCGCCGTGTCGGACAATCTGATTAGCAGCGTGAAATATAAGGTGGAAGAGTTTACCGGTATCCATATTGAGAAAATCAACATCTTTGTAGAAGGTGTTCGAGTGATTGATTAAATTTAGGAGGATTTGTCGTGACTTCAAATACAATCGACGCTAAGATGCTGTCAAGGATGTTCTTAGCTGGCGCAAAAAACCTGGAAAGTAAGAAAGAATGGATCAACGAACTGAACGTATTCCCCGTGCCGGACGGCGATACGGGCACCAATATGACCATGACCATCATGTCAGCGGCCAGAGAGGTGTCCGCACTGGGTGAAAACCCTGATATAGTGTCTCTGTGCAAGGCTGTCTCCAGCGGCTCTCTGCGGGGGGCCAGAGGAAATTCCGGCGTCATCCTGTCTCAATTGCTCCGGGGCTTTACCAAGAGCATCAGCGGCAAGGAGCAGCTGGGCATCCCGGAGCTTGCCGATGCCTTTGAAAAGGCGGTGGAGACTGCCTACAAGGCGGTGATGAAGCCCAAGGAGGGCACGATTCTGACAGTGGCCAAGGGCGGAGCTGAGAAAGCGAGAGAACTGGCGGAGAGCGGCATGGAGGATATGAGAGAGTTCCTTGACCAGGTGATTGCCCATGCCAGATATGTGTTGAGCCAGACACCGGAACTTTTGCCGGTGTTAAAGCAGGCGGGCGTAGTGGATTCCGGCGGTCAGGGGCTGGTGGAAGTGATGAGCGGCGCCTATGACGCCTTTTTGGGCAAGGAGATCGATTATACTATTGCGCAGGCGGGCCAGGACATCACTATGTCCAACAGCCGTCCGGCAGGCAAATCTTCCGGTTATCAGGCCCAGGCTGAGGCGGAGATCAAATTCGGCTACTGCACAGAATTTATCATTATGCTCAGCAAGACCTTTAACATTAAGCATGAGATGGATTTCAAGGCTTATTTAGAGTCCATCGGCGATTCCATCGTATGTGTGGCGGATGAGGACGTGGTCAAGGTACATGTACATACCAATGACCCCGGTCTGGCAATCCAGAAGGCATTGAAGTATGGACAATTATCCAATTTAAAGATAGATAATATGCGCTTGGAGCATCAGGAGAAGCTGTTTAAGATGAGCGGAAAGGAAGGGGCGGAAGTTCCCGCAGGAGCACAGGCTCCGGCACAAGCCCCGGCGCAGGCTCCTGCCCAGCCCCCCAAGCCCGTGGGTTTTTTGGCGGTGTCCGTGGGTGACGGTGTGAACGAGATCTTCAAGAGTCTGGGCGTGGATCATATTATTGAGGGCGGTCAGACCATGAATCCCAGCACCGCGGATATTCTGGATGCCGTGGATCAGGTGAATGCGGAGACTATTTTCATCCTGCCCAACAACAAGAATATCATTCTGGCGGCCAATCAGGCGGCGGAGTTGATGACGGATAAGAATCTGCTGGTGATTCCCACCAAGACCATACCTCAGGGAATCACGGCGGTCATCAACTATGTGCCGGAGATGTCCGTGGAGGATAACGAACTCACCATGATGCAGGAGATCGGCAATGTCAAGACCGGTCAGGTGACCTATGCCGTGCGCGACACGATGATTGATGACAAGGAAATCAAACAGGGCGATTATATGGGCATCGGCGATGCGGGCATTTTGTCTGTAGGCCAGGATATGCTGCAGGTTACCGAAGAGATGGTGAAAGCCATGGTGGATGAAAACAGCGAGTTGATCAGTGTGTATTATGGCAGTGACGTGCAGGAGGATGCCGCACAGCAGCTGCGAGGGGAGTTGGAGCAAGCCTATGGGAACTGTGATATTGAACTGCAGTATGGCGGACAGCCCATCTACTATTATGTGATTTCCGTGGAATAAGGGATGCGTGTGAAGGGTAGGAGCCGCCCGGAAAAGCGGCTGCCTGCCCTTTTTATAACTTTCGCAAAAATATTGGCATCTATGGGAGACACTTATGGATAACGGTACTTCTATATTGGAACTAAAGGGGATCGGCGAGAAATCCCAGAAGCTTTTTGCAAAAGTAAATATCCATACGGTGGGGGATCTGCTGTACTATTTTCCGCGGGACTATGAAACTTTCAAGGAGCCGGTACCCATAGCCCAGGTCAAAACGGGGGAAGTGTGCGCTATTCGGGCCACGGTCTGCGGCACGGTGAATGTAAAGAAGGTGCGGAGCCTGACCATATTGAATGTGCTGGTGCGGGATGCCTCCGGAGGGATGCAGCTGACTTTTTTTAACATGCCCTTTTTAAAGAATGTGCTAAAGCCCGGCAGTAACCACATTTTCCGGGGCAGGGCACAGTCCAGGGGCCCGGCGCTTTGCATGGAACAGCCAAGGATCTACAAGCAGGAGGAATACAGTCGGTATCTGGCTTTTATCCAGCCCCACTATGCCCTGACCAAGGGACTGACCAACCAGGCGGTGCAGAAGGCGGTAAAACAGGCGCTGACCTATTATGTATTCGGCCCGGACCCCTATCCGGAGCAGCTGCGCAGGCAGTATGATCTGATGGACCGCCAGGAAGCCATGAATAACATGCATTTTCCTGTCAGCTATGAGGAACTGGTAAAGGCCCGCAGACGGATGGTGTTTGAGGAGTTTTTTTCTTTTTTATATCTGCTTCGTGAAAATAAGGAGCAGTGCAGGCTTCTGGAAAATGAGTACCGCATGATTGAAACGGCGGACACGGGCAGACTGCTGGAGCAGCTTCCCTACCGGCTGACGGGGGCGCAGACACGGGCCTGGCAGGAGATTAGCCGGGATTTATCCTCCCCCTGGTGCATGAACCGGCTGGTGCAGGGGGATGTGGGTTCGGGCAAGACCATTATAGCCGTGCTGGCCCTGCTTATGTGTGCCGCCAACGGCTGTCAGGGGGCCATGATGGCGCCCACGGAAGTGCTGGCAGCCCAACATTACGAGGGAATATGCGAATATGTGGAGCAATACCAGGTGGCCTTAAGGCCCATCCTTCTGGTGGGCAGTATGACAGCTAAGGAAAAGCGAAAAGCCTATGAAAAAATCGCTTCTGGGGAGGTCAATCTGGTGGTGGGCACCCATGCGGTGATCCAGGAAAAGGTGCATTTTAAGAACCTGGCTCTGGTGGTCACGGACGAGCAGCACCGTTTTGGGGTGCGCCAGCGGGAGGTTCTGGCCCAGAAGGGCAGCAATCCCCATGTGCTGGTCATGAGCGCCACGCCCATTCCCCGGACCCTGGCCATTATCCTGTACGGGGATCTGCAGGTATCCGTTATTGATGAACTCCCTGCGAACCGCCTGCCCATCAAAAACTGTGTGGTGGGTACTTCCTACCGGCCCAAGGCGTATCAGTTTATCGAGAAGGAGGTGCGGGCCGGACGCCAGGCATACGTGATCTGCCCTATGGTGGAGGAGGGGGAGATGGAGGATCTGGAAAATGTGACGGAGTACGCCCAGAAGCTTCGGGCCGCCCTGCCTGCGGATATCCAGGTGGCTACGCTCCACGGCAGAATGAAGCCCGCCGACAAGAACCGTATCATGGAGGAGTATGCGGCCCACAATATTGACGTGCTGGTTTCCACCACGGTAATCGAGGTGGGGATCAACGTGCCTAACGCCACGGTGATGATGGTGGAGAATGCGGAGCGTTTCGGCCTGGCACAGCTTCATCAGCTCCGGGGCCGGGTGGGCCGGGGAGCCCATCAGAGCTACTGTATCTTCATCAGCGCCCAGGACAACAAGGAGACCATGGAACGTCTGGATATCTTAAACCGTTCCAACGACGGCTTCTTTATCGCCTCGGAGGATTTAAAGCTCCGGGGACCGGGCGATTTGTTCGGCATCCGCCAGAGCGGGGAGTTTTCCTTCCGAATGGGAGATATCTACACGGACGCGGAGATATTGAAACAGGCCAGTCAGGCCGTGGAACAGGTCCGGGAAACCAGGGGCTGTGCCATGGGCGGTGTTGTGGACGGGAGCGGCCAGAGCCAGAATGCTCTGGGCGGGAATGTACAGAATGATGAATATGGGCGGCTGGTAGAATATTTGCATGAGGAAAACCGGCTGCAGGTTGACTTTAGGACTATTTAAGGTTATAATATGTATAATTTTTGTTAAACAAGCTAACTATCCCAGGGGAGGAATGGAAAAAACAATGTCAAAGGTTGCCGTTATCACAGACAGTAATAGTGGAATTACCCAGTCGCAGGCCAAGGAGATGGGCATTTTTGTGCTGCCCATGCCTTTTTTTATCAATGAAGAGACTTATTTTGAGGACATTAGTCTGACCCAGGAGCAATTCTATGAGATGCTTAAGGGAGGCGCGGATATCCACACCAGCCAGCCGTCGCCGGACTCGGTGATGCAGCTGTGGGACGATGTGCTCAAGGAGTATGATGAGATCGTGCATATTCCCATGAGCAGCGGGCTCTCCAGTTCCTGTCAGAGCGCCATCATGCTGGCCCAGGACTATGAGGGCAAGGTGCAGGTGGTAAACAATCAGCGGATCTCGGTGACCCAGAGACAGGCAGCTCTGGATGCCAAGCTGCTGGTTTCCAAGGGTATGAACGCCCGGGAGATCAAGGATTTCCTGGAGGAGGATAAGTTCAACAGCAGCATTTACATTATGCTGGATACACTGTATTACCTGAAAAAGGGCGGCCGTATCACACCGGCTGCTGCTGCGCTGGGCACTCTGTTAAAGTTAAAGCCTGTGCTGCAGATTCAGGGGGAGAAGCTGGACGCCTTTGCCAAGGCCCGCACCACCAATCAGGGAAAAACCATTATGATCAACGCTATCAAGAAGGATATTGAGACCCGTTTCGGGGGCATGACAGAGGATAAGCACATCTGGCTGGAGATCGCCCACACGGCCAATGAGGAGGCTGCTGAAGCTTACAAGAACGAGATTCTGGAGCAGTTCCCCGGCTATGATATCCACATTGATCCCCTGTCCCTGAGCGTGGCCTGCCATATCGGCCCCGGGGCGCTGGCATTTGCCTGCTG
>CAMWTF010000207.1 GCA_947177105.1 uncultured Lachnospiraceae bacterium
CCTATAATATTTGGGTTCTGTCTCCGTACTGCAATGCCCCCTGCCAGGGAGACTACTTCCGTTTTGAGACAATCTTTCATTTATTGCTTACATTTTCTGACGAAACTCTGCCTAATCCCCGGCTCTGTCCCACAGCCGCTGCAGCAGCAGAGACAGGGCTCCCAGCACCAGCGCCATCAGTATGGCTCCCGCCGCCAGCTTATCCATGTCCAGCCGGGTATACCAGTTCTGAAACAGGTGCTGCAATAAGTAGATATCCTGTTGAGGGTAGGCCCCGCTGACCAGGTACGCCTCCCGGAAGGATTTAAAGGCATTGAGCAGAGAGAGCACTGTGATGGTGTAGGCGCTGCCCTTCAGGTTCGGCAGGATGATTCGGAAAAAGCAGCGCATCCGCCCTGCACCGTCCACCCGGGCCGCCTCGGTATACTCCCCCGGGATGGCTTTCAGCCCCGCCAGCCACAGCACCATGGTATATCCCAAATTTTTCCACACATAGCTGCCCACCAGTATAATCAGCGCTGTCCGCTCTCCCATGAAATCCACATAAGTTCCCAGCCAGGCGTTCAGAAACCCCTGCTGAGAAAAAAGCAGCCGCCACACCAGCACCACCGTTGCAGCAGGTATAGCCATGGGCAGCAGGTACAAAGCCTTGAATCGCTCCAGCCTGGGTATCCGGCATATCACCAGCGCCAGCAGCAGGCTCAAAATCAAAAGCAGCGGCAGACACAGCGCCAGAAAGCGCAAGGTATTGCCTGCTGCCAGCCGAAACGCCTCATTGGTAAGCACATTCCGGTAGTTGTCAAGGCCCACCCACTGCCCGGACAGGGCTGTGGCAAAGGATCGCCGCAGCACGTCCCCGGTGGGAAGCAGCACCAGATAACCCACCCCCAGCAGACTGGGAGCCAGGAACCAAAGTCCCCGGCTCCTTCTCCTCTTTTTTCGGGATTTTCTCATCCCCTTTTCCATTTTTACCTCTTCCCCGCATAACTGGAGTTTGGCCTAAGCCAAACTCCTGCTGCGCCCGTGTTATTGCGTCTATACGTATGCCCGACTCACCGGACATTATTACATTTCCGATTTTCCTCATTCCTGCATATACATAGTATATCTGAGACAAACTCCCGACGGGCCTGCCATATTGCGCCGACCGCCTTGCGTCACTCCGCCAGATAGAGGGCCACTTTCTTTTCAATGGCTTTCACGGCCTCCTCCACGGTCAGCTCCCCGTCCAGCGCTTTCTGCCCCTCCTCTATCACAGCCTCAAATACCCGGCTGTCGCACTGGCTGATGCCCTGACAGGTCTCCATCAGCTGCCTGAGCGCTTCTATGGCCTCCTGGCCAGGAGGATTCACATTGATCATCTGATCAACGCCTTCAATATCCACAAAGCTCATGGCGGCGCTAAAGCCTTCTTCCCACTCCTTGGCTGCCTGGGCCTCCAGGGCATCCCAGTTGGTGGAACCGCCATACATATAACTGTCCTCCACAAACTGCGTGGACAGTGCGTATGCCACCAGCTCCAATGCCTGATCCTTTACTTTGGACGCTTCGTTCACCGCCAATATATTGGATGCCTGCCCCTGGAACTGGGATTGTCCCGGCATGGGCACAAAGTCCATTTCCAGCATTTTTAACATTTCCACCACAGAACTGTAGCCTCCCATGGTGGAGAGATTGTTATCTATCATACCTATGGCGTAGGGCTGGTGGAAGTATAGGGCATTGCTCAACTGATTGCTGGCCTCCGTCCGGGTTACCGGCTTGCTGTTCATATACACCTGCAGCATTTCCATGGATTCCTGTTCCTTGGCCGTCAGTCCGGACAGCTGGGCCTCATAAATCCGCTTGGACAGGGTCAAAAATTCCTGTATGGCCTCCCGGTTCACGCCGCCGTTTTGGTTCATCCAGCTGCCCATGGAACCTATGGCCAGAAGTCTGAGCGCATCTTCCGCCCTGCCGAAGCCAAACAGTGACCCCTCCGGTCGGGAGGCCCTGGCTGCCTCCGCCAGTTTCGCCAGCTGCTCCAAGCTGGCAAGACCCTGTATTTTGTCCTTGTCTCCCATCAGCACGGGCACGGCCATAGACATAGGCATGGCGTACTGCCCTCCGTTTCTTTCATAAGATGCCCGCACCGCGTCCATATAGCGCTCCCCTGTGCCGTCAAGAGTGGCTGTCAGATCCGCCAGCACCCCTTTCTCCACATAGGTGTCATAGGGAAGGTCATCCAACAGCAGCACATCCGGGCCGTTGCCCGTAGCCAGTTCCGTACTCAGAACTTTCATGGCGTCCTCTCTGGTCATGCCTGTGTCCTCACCCAGGGGATGCTCGTAGGTGATATAGAAATCCGGATGGGCCTGCCCAAAGGCACTGACCACTCTCCTGATATCATCATCCTCATAAAGTCCCCATACGCGTAAAAAATTCTCCGGCACCGCGGATATTGTGGGATCATAGACATACTTCTTCAATTGACCGCCGCTGTAGAGCACCCAGAATGCATCCCCCAACTGTACCATACTCACAAACTCCTTAAGGGGATCGCTCATGCTGCACAGAGAACCGTCTATCAGCTGCTCCATGGTGCTGCCATAGAGGGTGTGATGGTAAAGTCCCTTGTCAGTCAGCACATACAACCCCTCGTCCTCCGCCTGGGGCATATAGAGCAGATAGGGACGGCTGTTCACATCCCCATACGATCCCAGCCAGGGCTCCAGAAATTCACTCAGCGCAGTATCCTGCTCCGCCATCTTGTTCTCCTCCAGATCATAGATCTGCAGTTCCGACCCTTGGATCAACAAATATTTTCCGCAGATAGACAGATAATCGCACCTTACTTCCGCCAGCACCTCCAGACTTCCGTCCTGGCCGTTCACACGGTAAACACGGCTGCTGGATCCCAGATAAAAGACACCCTCCCTATCGCAGACCACCGTGTGAATAAAATCATCACCGGACAGTTCCAGGGGAATGCTGCTGCCGTCCGCCAGGTACAGATTATGGAAATAGCTGTATGAATCATAATTGGTATTCCCCGCCTCATCCTTAGAAAACTCTATATAACCTGCTATAGCATCCCCCGCCTGGTTCCGCAAAAAATAGCTTTCTGCGCCCACCGTCAGTCTCTCCTGTAATTTCTCCGGAACCTGGCTGACCATCTGCCAGTTCTGACCCTGATCCTGAGAGCGGTACAGGGAGCCGTCCCAGGCAACGAGTTCCAGGCCGTCATCGGTAAGCCGCATATCCCGTCCAAAATCTATTTCTTCGGGCAGAGCAATGTCCGACTCCATATAGCGCCCCATAGTCTTTTGGTCATTTTCGGCGCCGCCGTCCTGTCCTTCTGTATTCCCCGCTACGCCGGTCTGCCCTGCCAGGCTGTCCCCGCCTAGACTCTCGCTGGGGCCGCAGCCTGTAAGCAACAGGGCCGCAGCCAGCCCCAACGCCAGTATTTTCTTCGTTCTTTTCCACATATTCCTGTCATTCCTCCTATTATAAGTTCCGCATATTCCCCCACAGCTCACTAACCTAGTGATGAATGTATGGCCCCTTTGGCGTCCCTACATTCATCAGTGAGCTGCGCGGGAACATGCTGTTTTAAGTTCCGCATATTCCCCCACAGCTCACTAACCTAGTGATGAATGTATGGCCCCTTTGGCGCCCTACATTTATCAACTCGCCGTCCCGGAATCTGCTGCTCTTGATGGTTACAGTATAGCAGGCGATTCTCTAAACCGCCTCTAAGCATTCTTAAATTTTGCTCTATTAGTCTGCCGCTGGCGGAAAAACAATTTCAGAAAATATTAAAGAAATTTTAGAGAAAACTATGTTAATATAGGATAGAAAAAGATTGCCTGAAATAATTTGCGGAAAGGAATTGTCTTGGAATGCGCATTTTGCTGATCGAGGATGATGAAAAGCTAAGCGAGGCTCTATGCTGTGCCCTGCGGCAGGAAGGATATGAGGTGGATGCCTGTCTGGACGGGCAGGAGGGATTGTATTATATGGAGACGGGTACGGCGGATCTAGTGCTGCTGGACCGGATGCTGCCCGGTTTGTCCGGCACGGAACTGCTGCAGCAGCGGCGAAAGGCCGGGGACACCACTCCGGTACTGATGCTGACAGCCATGGGCACCCTGTCTGACCGGATCACGGGACTGGATCAGGGGGCCGACGATTATCTGGTCAAACCCTTTGCCATGGAGGAGCTGATGGCAAGAATCCGAAGCCTCTCCCGCCGGGGAGGCGGCTTCCATGTGGTAAATGACGAACTGGCCTGGGGAGACTTAAAGCTGTCCGAGTCCTCCTGCCAACTCCAGGGACCCGATGGAGAATGTACCCTGTCCCGCCGGGAATGCGGACTTCTCTGTGCCCTTCTGCGCCATCCCAGGCAGACCCTGGGCCGCAGCCAGCTTCTTCTCAGCGTCTGGGGACCGGACACCGAGGTGGAGGATGGCAATCTGGACAACTATATCTTCTTCCTGCGCCGCAGACTGCGCAGCATAAATTCCCACGTGACGATCCAGACCGTCCGGGGGGTGGGATACCGGTTGGAGGAATAGCGATCCTCTGGCCCAAAAGGAGACTCTTATGAATGAGCAGACCCTGTTCCGGGCGGTACACCGCCGCCTGACTTTTCTGTGCGCCGCTATCACTGCCGCCATCCTGTGTCTGTTTTCCTGCCTCTATCTCTATCTGGCGGAGAGGACGCTGCAGGACAACCAGCAGAGCGCCTTCCGGCAGGATGTAAGCAATTTATCCCGCAGCCTGGAACAACAGGCTGTGATTACCCATGCCTATCTGAGCAGCCTGGAGCAAAACAGCAGCTATCAGATCTATCTGTGGGATCACGGACTTCCCTTTCGCTTCAACGAAATGCCCCAACACACCCTCTCCGCGGAAGTGCTCAACATGTTGTTGTCCCAGCTGCCCCCGGAGAATATACCAACTACAAATTCAGCTTCTGACACGGACGGAGTCCATCCAGTCGAGGAGCCCAACTCCCCGTCCGCCTCTCAAAAGGAAACTTCCCGTCTGCCCTCCGGTGAGGAATGCCATTTGCTTTCCTCTGGAGAAAGCTGGTCGCTGCTTAAGCTTAAGACCGGGCAGAATCAGGAATACCAGGTGTATCTGTCACGGCTGTCCATCGGCCAGCCTTCCGCCGCCCAGCTTCTGACAGGGGATCAGATAGCCGGCGTCACCCTGCTGGTGGTTTCCTCTCCCCAGGATTTACAGGAAAAAATCTGGCTGCAGCGTCTGCGTTTTCTGCTGATCGACCTGGTGGGCATCCTGCTGT
>CAMWTF010000208.1 GCA_947177105.1 uncultured Lachnospiraceae bacterium
CAGCTGTGTGATTGAGAAACTGGTGTATGATGTTGAGGCTTAAAGACAAAGGCAGTTGACCGGTCAAGTCACTTGCTGAGAACGTTTCGCAACCGTCTAAATTTTACTGGAGGTAAAGGGAGAGAGAATATGGGAATGACAGCATGTCATATGGAGGCAGATCTAAATTTAATTGAGAGGCTTAAGACAAAATCAGAAGAGGATTTGTTTGAGGCAATTGAGGAACTGGAAGAAGAGGGAGCGCACAGGGTATATTATCTGGATAAGATGTGGGACGGGCTTCATTACATTTTGACAGGTGCCTCGGCAACCACTCCTATAAGGGACCATCTTCTGAGTGAGGCGGTGGTGGGAACCGCTATGTTCTCAGAGGACGAATCGGCGGATTTTATTTCCTATATCTATCCGAAGCGGGTACGTGAGATATCTTCCGCGCTGGAGATGTTTGATATTGATAACGCGCTTTCCAGCTTCTCGCCGGGGGAACTGGCCAAAAATGACATATATCCCGCAATATGGCATAAGAGTGATAAAGACAGCTTGAGAGAAGAGTTAGCGGCGGCATTCCATGAGTTGAAAGCATTTTTCAGCGCCATGGCAAGTGACAGCAAAGGGATAGTTATAAGCATTTATTGATTTCTCAACACATATCAGTGGAATATCGAAAACATAACACGTGTTTTTGATATTCCGGGAACGAGGTATAAATGGAAGACAACAGCAGAATCATCAGAACAGAATACTCGGAGGAGATGCAGAAGTCCTTTATCGACTATGCCATGAGCGTTATTATCGCCAGGGCGCTGCCGGATGTCCGGGACGGCTTAAAGCCCGTGCAGCGCAGAACCCTCTACGACATGCATGAACTGGGCATACGGTATGACAAGCCCTACCGCAAGAGCGCCCGTATTGTTGGCGATACTATGGGTAAATATCACCCCCACGGGGACAGTTCCATCTACGACTCTCTGGTGGTCATGAGCCAGGATTTCAAAAAGGGGATGCCCCTCATCGACGGCCACGGCAACTTTGGCAATATCGAGGGGGACGGTGCTGCCGCCATGCGTTATACGGAGGCTAGGCTCCAGAAGATCACCCAGGAGGCGTTTCTGGCGGATCTGGACAAGGATGTGGTGGACTTTATGCCCAACTTTGACGAGACCGAGAAAGAGCCCACAGTGCTGCCGGTAAAGATTCCCAATTTTCTGGTGAACGGCTCCGAGGGCATCGCCGTAGGCATGGCTACCAGCACACCGCCCCATAACCTGGGGGAGGTCATAGATGCCATGAAAGCCTATATGCTGGATGAAAATATCACTACCAGGGAGTTGATGCGGTATATTAAGGGGCCGGATTTTCCTACCGGCGGGATCGTTATCAACAAGGACGATCTTCCTGAGATCTACGAGACTGGCACGGGCAAGATCAAGATCCGGGGCAAGGTGGAGTACGAGAAATCCAAGGGGGGTAAGACCAATGTGGTCATCACGGAGATTCCCTATCCCATGATCGGCATGAACATCTCCAAATTCCTGCAGGACGTGGCAGCTCTGGCGGAGAGCAAAAAGACGCAGGACATCGTGGATATTTCCAACCAGTCCTCCAAGGAAGGCATCCGCATCGTCATTGAACTGCGCAGGGACGCGGACCCTGAGAATTTTGTGAATCTGCTGTATAAAAAGACCCGCCTTGAGGATACTTTTGGGGTCAACATGCTGGCGATCAGTGGCGGCAGGCCGGAAACTCTGGGCCTGAAGGCGGTTCTGAAGGCAGTGGTTGATTTTCAATATGAAGTGGCCACCCGCAAGTATACCAACCTGTTGGCCAAGGAACTGGACCGCAAGGAGGTGCAGGAGGGTCTGATCAAAGCCTGTAATGTAATCGATCTGATCATCGAGATTCTGCGAGGCTCCAAGGACAGGGCAATGGCCAAGGATTGTCTGGTAAACGGCAAGGTGGACGGCATTAAATTTAAGTCTAAAGAGTCCAAGATCATGGCTGCCCAGCTGATGTTCTCAGAAAAACAGGCCAATGCCATCCTGGAGATGCGCCTGTATAAGCTGATCGGCCTGGAGATTGAAGCGCTGATCAACGAGCATGAGGAGACCATGGCGAACATTTACCGCTATGAGGATATTCTGGCCCGCAGGGACTCCATGGCCCAGGTCATCATGAATGAGCTGGAAGAGATCAAGCGGGAATATGGCCGCAAGCGCCGCACTGCCATTGAGAACGCCCAGGAGGCCGTCTACAAGGAAAAAGAGATCGAAGAAATGGAGATCATGTTCCTGATGGATCGTTTTGGCTATGCCAAGACCATTGATATGGCCACCTATGAGCGCAACAAGGAGGCTGCGGACGCTGAGAACAAATACATCTTCAAGTGTAAGAATACCGGTAAAGTGTGCCTGTTCACGGATATCGGCCAGCTGCACACTATCAAGGTCATGGATCTGCCCTTCGGGAAATTTCGGGACAAGGGCATTCCCATTGACAATGTGAGCAACTACAGTTCTGACAAAGAACAGATTGTGTTCCTGACCAGCCAGACGGAGCTGAATCTGTGCCGGGTGCTCTTTGTGACGGCCCAGTCCATGATGAAGGTGGTGGACGGCGGCGAGTTTGACGTGAGCAAGCGCACAGTGGCGGCCACCAAACTCCAGGAGGGGGACAGCGTGGTCAGCATAGTCTGTATTCATGAGCAGAAACATATCGTACTGCAGACCAGGGAAGGGTATTTCCTGCGGTTTGCTATTGAAGAGATACCTGAGAAGAAAAAGGGCGCCGTGGGCGTGAGAGGCATGAAACTAGGTGACAAGGACCTGGTGGAGGGTGTATACTATACTCAGAATGCCATGGAGGCATCCATCCAATATAAGAACAGGAATCTGGTGCTGAACAGTCTGAAGCTGGGCAGGCGGGATTCCAAGGGAGTGAAGGTAAGAGGCTAGGAGCAGAAGGTTCTAATCTTGCTGGCGAAGAATGCCTGAAGCAAGACTCTTTTTGAAAGGGGTAATATTATATATGAGAGTGATTGCAGGTACGGCGAGGAGTCTGCCTTTAAAGACTCCCCAGGGGCTGGATACAAGACCAACCACGGACAGAATCAAGGAGACATTGTTCAATATCCTGCAGGGGGATATCCCTGGCTGTGTGTTTGTGGATATGTTCTGCGGCAGCGGCGGCATCGGCATAGAGGCGCTGAGCCGGGGAGCCAGAAAGGTTTATTTTGTGGAAAATGCCAGAGAACCCTTAAACTGTCTGGCGGATAACCTAAGGTTTACCCGCTTTGAGGACCGGGCGGTGGTTCTTCGGCAGGATGCTGTAGCAGCCCTGACAGGTATATCGGAAAAAGAAGTGGACATCCTCTTCATGGACCCTCCCTACGGACAGGAGCACGAAAGGCGAGTGCTGGAAGGATTACAGAACATGCGTTATATAACAGGTGATACCTTGATTGTTGTGGAGGCATCTCTGGACACACATATGGACTATGTGCAGGAAATGGGCTTTTCCGTTGTTCGTGAAAAAGCCTACAAGACCAATAAACATATTTTTATAAAAAAAATTGCTGAACAATAAAATAACACACGATTTTTTAATAGATGTTTGACAGCATGTTCCCGGAAAGTACGCTGATGGATATACGGACGCCTAAAGCGGCCGGGATATTCATCACTGGCCATGTGTACTTGCAGGGAACATGCGGAACTCTAAATAAGAAAAGAGGAAAATATGAAAAGAGCAGTATATCCGGGGAGTTTTGACCCCATGACACTGGGCCATTTGGACATAATTCGACGTGCGGCCCCCATGTTCGACGAATTAACCGTGGCAGTTTTAAATAATACGCAAAAGACACCGTTGTTTTCTGTGGAAGAACGTGTTAATATATTAGAGAAAGCAACCAAAGAACTGTCAAATGTTAAAGTTTCCAGTTTCAGCGGATTGTTGATTGATTATTGCCGGGACAATGATTTCCACATTGCGGTCAGGGGACTCCGGGCCATCACGGATTTTGAGTATGAGCTGCAGATTGCCCAGGCCAATCGCCAGATGTCCAAGGATGCGCTGGACACAATATTCCTGACCACCAGTCTGGAATACGCGTATTTGAGTTCTACCAGCGTGAAAGAATTTGCCAGCTTTAACGGAGACATTTCCAAATGTGTTCCCGACTGGGAGGCAGAACTGATCTATCAAAAGTATGGCTATCGCTGACAGCGGTTGAAGACAGTGTCAGGCATAGGACGGCCATAGGGAGGATTACATGAGTAGCAGGATTGAACAGTTAATTGATGAAATCGAGGAGTATATTGACAGTTGTAAATACCAGCCCCTGTCCAGCACCAAGATCATCGTGAACAAAGAGGAGATAGACGAACTGCTGCGGGATCTGCGGATGAAGACGCCGGATGAAATCAAACGGTACCAGAAGATTATCAGCAACAAAGAAGCAATCCTGAACGATGCCCGTGCCAAGGCGGAGGCGCTGATCAATGAGGCTACTGTACATACCAATGAACTGATCAACGAGCATGAGATTATGCAGCAGGCATATGCCCAGGCCAACGAGGTAGTGTCCATGGCTTCCCAGCAGGCCCAGGAGATTCTGGACAATGCTACCATAGAGGCCAACAGTGTGCGCGCCGCCGCCATGCAGTACATGGATGACATGCTGGCGCATCTGGAGAATATTATCAACGGCACCACTCAGTCGGCCAGAAACGGGTATGAGAATTTGATCGGCTCCATGAACCAGTACCGGGATATAATCCAATCAAACAGAAACGAACTTCACCCCGCAGAGGAGTATGAGGAAGTGATGCTTCAGAATGTTGAGGATGCAGATGAGTAGTTTTAGAAGAATACAAAACCGGTTTCCCATTGAAACCGGTTTTTCTAACCTTATAAGAAAAAACTTCATAAAGATCTTTGGGACTATGGTTTTACTGACCGTTCTGTCAGTCTCTCCGGCGCTGCCTGTGAAAGCGGCGCCTGATTTTGGTCAGAGCGGCGGCGATATTGTGGTGGTGATTGACCCCGGACATGGCGGCGACAACGAGGGGACGAAGGAAAACGGCTTCTGCGAAAAGGAGATGACGCTGGTTACAGCCCTGGCGCTGTATGAGAGGTTGAGCCAGTATGAGGGGGTCACAGTATATCTGACCCGGGTGGATGATACGAAGCTGAGTCTGGCCCAGCGGGCGGATTTTGCCAAAGCGGTGGAGGCGGATTTCCTGTTCAGCATACACTATAACGC
>CAMWTF010000209.1 GCA_947177105.1 uncultured Lachnospiraceae bacterium
GATCTACACCGACCTGTCCCAACACCGTCTCCAGCATATCCTGGGTGATATATCCCGGGCGGAGTATCTGCGGCGGACTGGCGGTGAGATCCACAATGGTGGACTCCAGACCGATATCCCCCTCGCCGCCGTCCAGAATTATATCAATCCGTCCGTCCATATCCTCAATCACATACTTGGCCGAAGTGGGACTGGGTCTGCCGGAGAGATTGGCGCTGGGAGCCGCCACATAACCTCCGCCCCAGGCAATCAGCCTGCGCGCTACCGGGTGGGAGGGCATCCGCACCGCCACTGTCTCAAGTCCTCCCGTGGTCTCATAGGGAACTCTCTCCGCCTTTGGCAGGATCATGGTCAGCGGCCCCGGCCAGAAAGCCCGGGCCAGTAACGCCGCCTCTTTTGGTATCTGTCTGACAATGGCGGCCAGATCTTCCATGCGGGCAATATGAACAATCAGCGGATTGTCCGACGGCCGCCCCTTGGCGGCATAAATTTTTCTGGAGGACTCCGGGTTCAAGGCGTCTCCTCCCAGACCGTACACCGTCTCTGTGGGAAAAGCCACCAGCCCGCCCCGGCGCAGCGCCTCTCCCGCCTCCTGCAATGCCTGTTCCTCCTCAGAAGAAAGCGTTTCCCCCCGCCCCTGTATCTTTATAACCCTAGTGTCCATTTCCCACACCTTTACCAACAGGCAGACCTGCCGCTCTGTTCCAAAACAAGTTTCTATATTATATCATAACACACTTTTCCCGATTTGTCTAATTAGTCTCCGCCAGATATTGCAGAATGCCCATATGTATGGCCCAAGCCACCCGATCCTGATAGTCATCCTGGCTAAGCAGCGCCGCCTCCGCCTGGTTGGAGAGGAAACCGCACTCCACGATGACGATGGGAATATCCGTTTTTTTCAGCAGGTAATAACTGTCATTAGCCTTGATCTGCCTATGATTCTCCGGATCCAGTTTCTCCACCAGCTGCTTTTGCAGCAGCTGTGCCAGCAGCTGCCCGTCCCTGCTGCCGTCATAGTAAAATACCTGTGCGCCATGAACATACTCCTCTGGGTAGCTGTTCTGGTGAATACTGACGGTGATAGCAGGATTTACCTCCTCAATCAGGGCAACCCGCCGTTTCATATCCTGCACCTTTTTGTTGGATGCATCGCTGTCATACAGGCCGTTTTCATCCTCCCTGGTCAGCACCACCCGAATGTCCTGCGCCTCCAGATACTGCTGCACCTTTCGGGCAATGCTCAGATTCACGTCCTTCTCCAGCACCTGATTAATGCCTATTTTACCGGGGTCATCTCCCCCATGGCCCGCATCAATCACCACACAGATCTGCTCCCGGGACTCCGCGGCGTCACCCGCCTCCACGTTCTTTCCGCCCACGAATACCGCCGCGCTGTGCGCCACATAGACCATGGACAAGGCCAGCAGCACTCCCAGCGCCAATGAAAAAATTTTTTCCGTCTGTTTCCCCATATTGATAATAATCCTCAATCTTCTTAATTATCAATATATGTCGGCCCAATCCCTCATATGCGGCGCTGCGGCAGCCCGACTGCCCCGGGTCGGATAATCTATACTAGGGGGCATTGACATAGGCGTTGATCAATTCCCATGCCGCCGGTGTGCCGTAACTGATCTGCCATACGGCCGCCCCCGCAATTCCCCTGTTCTGCATTACATTCAGCTTCACCTGAATGGACTCCTCTGTTTCGGCCCAAATCCTGTGCGTCTTGCTGCCGCTCTGCCATTCGGCGTACAGCTGCGATGTCTCCTCATCCCAAGTGGCCTCCACACCGACCCGCTGCAGATAGTCCTTGGTGTTGGACAAGAGCAGATACTCGTCCGTCACCGTAGCTCCGTCAATTGTCCACAGGATCGTGTAAAAAGGCAGAGCATTGATCACCTTTTCCTTCGGCACCTGCTCCAAAGTGCGGTCGATACCGCCGCTGACATAGCCGATGCTGGCCACGGAACCGGGATCACCGCTGCCATGCCAATGCTCGTCATAGCCCATGATGATCACATAGTCGGCCACCTTTCCCTGCACATCCCTGCGGTAATAATCATTAAAACTATAGGGCACATAGTTGTCAAAGGACAGAATCAACTCGTTTTTTCGGCAGGCGATGGACAGCTCCCGGATAAACTGGGCGTAATGGTCACTGCACTCCGTCGTCAAATTCTCAAAGTCAATGTTGATGCCATCCAAGTTCAGGTTCAGCGCCTCGTTTACTATATTATCAATTAGTCTGCCTCTGACGGTAGTGGAGGACAGGATTTGGAAATCATTAATTCCCACCCGATTGATATTGTTATAGTTGAAATTGTCCAGTACGCCCCATACCTGCAGTCCCATGCCATGAGCGCGCTCCACGTAAGAGCTGCTGGCAAAGCTCTGGAAATTGCCCTCGTTGTCGCTGAGACTGAACCAGGTGGGCGCAATCACGTTCATCCCCCGAGTGCCGGCCACCATGCTTTCCAAGGTGTCATTCCCCCCCACGCCCCCGATGGAGTGGAAACCCATGCTCACTTTGCCGGGCAGCCGGATAGAACTGTACTCCGGCTCCACATAGTCCGTCACAGGCGTCTCCTGGATCTCCGTTATGTCCTGAAGCAGTTTGTTCTCCACGTAGCCGATATATCCGTCCCCAGTCCGCACCTTGCTCCAGGTCTCCATCTGTTCCAGCACTTTGACCTGGCTGCCTCCAGGCACGTCCCACAGAATCTCGCTCTTAATGCCCCCTTTTACACGCACCGCCGTATCCTTCGCCACAGTGGCCATGGTGGCGCTGCCCCACTGAGTGTACACCTGCACATGGCACTGGGCGTATTGCAGTTCTATATTGCTGTAGCGCTGTACATAATCCGCCGCGATATAGACTCTGCCCCCATCCTGGTAGGCAATCGTATAGCCCAGATCCTCGCTGCTGCCACCCCGCTCCTCTATGGAACTTCCCAGCGCCACGCGCACCACCTCCGTGGGCAGCGCATAAAGCAGCAGGCCCTCTGTGCGATCCGCGTAAAAGGTATCATTAAAATATTGATGCACCATATCCATGGGAAAATAGCATTTTCCCCCCTTTAGAGGCGCAAGCATCTCCAGCCTCTCATCCTGCAGATACACGGCCACCTGACTGTCAGCCCCATCCGCCGTCAGCCCATAATACTCCGTCAGATCCACCCGTTCCTTGGAATAGGAGTATTTTTCTATCAGCATACCGCCAAGCGTCACTGCGCCGATCACTATAATCAGCAGGATTGCTATGATTACTGGAATCGCTTTTTTCATAAAATTATATACCTCTTTCTTTCTAAAATCAGACGACCACCACACATACCGGCGAAAAGGAGATGATCCTTTCCGCCAATATGTAATAGTATACCAAACTATTCCGGCAACGTCATCACCTATTTTGACAAAATACGGCAGAACGTCATATTATTTTTATCAGCTGCTTTTCGTTAGAGAGGCATTCTCCGCCGCAGGCATCCGTTCCACCCTGTTTCGAGGCACTGACCCATGGCTTACTGTGGATCGATTCTGTCAAACCTTACCTGTTCAAGAATGCCCATATCGTTCAGAACATAATCGGGCATGTAGACCGTTTGTTCCTGCACACATTTGCAGGCCACTTCGTCCGGGGAAGCCGGCCGGTTATCCACATACAGACCCACGCCCCGCTCCTGCACCTTCTGCAGCTGCATCCGTATCATCTCCCGGACGCTTTGGACTTCTTCTTCGCTCAAGTTATCCCTCCTCCCAATATGCTGTACATCCAAAAGGAAAAATTGTGATATATTATGTCAGCAAATTCCATATCTGTGTTGGGTAAACGCGGGGAATAGTTGGTCCAGAGAGCTCCGACAGTACAATGCAAAAAATATAAATGTAGATTTTGAATTATAATGTGACTTAAATTTAAAAAGTGGGAAATATATTATATAAACCGATCAAGCACGCATTAACCGCTTGTAAGACATCCCAATTATTTTAGCAAAAAAACAGACTGACTCATACAATAAAATAAAAAGGATGAGAGGAACGAAACGTTCCGGATCTTCGGAATAAATAAAGATATTTTAACCGCTTGCCTCCCTTCCTGTACGGAATAGTCGGAAGCATCTCTTGGAATGCATTATATGCCATCTGTCATATTTTGGCAAGTAGAAAATTAAATTTTTTCTAAAAACATTCCCAGGTCTATTGACGAAGAACCTGGGAAAGTATATGCTGTAAAGGCAATTACGGAATTTTTTATAGATCCGAAAGGAGATGATCCTAAATGAAAATAGAAAAAGTAAGCGAAAACCAGATTCGCTGCACCCTGACCAAGGAGGATCTGGCCAGCAGGGAGCTCCAGATCAGCGAACTGGCTTACGGGACGGAAAAGGCCAAAAATCTGTTTCGGGACATGATGCAGCAGGCCAATTTTGAATTTGGCTTTGAGGCAGAGGATATCCCGCTGATGATTGAGGCCATCCCCATGAATGCGGAGTGCATAGTGCTGATTATCACCAAAGTGGAAGACCCGGAGGAGCTGGATACCCGGTTTGCCCGGTTTGCCCCCTCCGTACATGAGGATCTGGCGGACGTGGAGGAGGAAGCCGCCTCCGCGGCTGACGAGGTGCTGGATCTGTTCCGCAGACTTCAGGGCAGCGAGGATATCTCCTCCCCCCAAATGCCTTCTCCGGAGCTTTCCGCCGATGCAGAGAGCAAACTGATGATGAGAATGCTCAGATTCCATTCCCTGCATATGCTGATAACGGCCGCCTCTGCCGTCGCAGGCGGTGTAAAAGGCGCCAGTTCCCTGTACAAGGATACCAGGGAAGACTGCTATCTGCTGCTTCTGTCTCATCCCCAGCAGGATGCTGCCGACTTTAACAGATGCTGCAATATTCTCTCGGAATATGGATCCTTTGTCAAGGTGACGGCCTCCACCCCCTCCTATCTGGAGGAACACTGTGAGACGGTGATTCCTGAGAATGCCTTACAGGCTCTGGCTCAAATCTAAAGAATTGTTTATCCAGCAAAAAATGCCTGGGGATTCCCCAGGCATTTCTAACATAACTACGCCTCCTGAATGTTCTTCATCAGCGCTTCCACATCAATGCCATGCACCATTGCTGCCTCCTCCAGGCTCTCGCCCTGAGCGGACGGGCATCCCAGACAGTGCATACCTGCTTCCATCAG
>CAMWTF010000210.1 GCA_947177105.1 uncultured Lachnospiraceae bacterium
ATACAGGCGGTCAGTTCCTCTCTGGAAAAGTTGTCCGCATAGGCCCGCGCACCGAATTTTTCCCCGCCCATATAGATGGCGTCCGCTCCCGCATGTACGGCGCCGTAAAAGGCTTCTCTGTTGCCCGCCGGAGCCAGCAGCTCTATCTCCCTATCTTGCTTTTGTCTCTCCATGTCCATTCCTATCTGCCCGTCCCCGCCGGGCCCTCGTTCCAGTTTTGCCGCATTCCGATCTGCGTCGCTTCTGTGCCGCCTCCGCACAACTTCCGCATATCGGGTATAGCAGAAAAGCTGCCCTACACTGGCAGCTTTTTATTTTTCTGTTCCTTTTCCAGTTTTTCAATCTGCTTGGCTTTCTCCCGCAGTTGTATTTCCATCTCCCTGGAATCCTTTTCCATATTCTCCATCTTGATCTGGGAGGAGATCAACTCATGTTTTAAATCGTACAACTCCTTCTCCTTGCGCTGCAGCTCCTCTTCAAGCATGGAGATCTGCTTCTTGGCCTTGAAATAATCGTCCGCTATATTCAGCTGCAGCAGCACTCCCTGGGTGTCCAGCGGCTGCCTGCGAAAGCTGTCCATCTTACTGTATTCGTTCACTTTATTATTGATATAGGAGGCCACTTTCTGCAGATACTCCTCGCTTTCGTAACCGCTGAGTGTAAATACTTTTCCGCCGATGATTACCTCAGTATCTGTTTTGGAAGCCATATTTTCCATCCTTTCCGACAAAAAACTACAATATATGCGTTCCTTTGTACTATCAGAACACAACATCTATTTTTACTATTATATATCAGATCCGGCGGGCAGACAAGCCCATTCCGCTATTTTCCTAAAATCTTTTCTACGAAGAAACGTATTCTGCCGCTGATGCAGACACTCCTGCCTATTACTATAGAGTTGCCTCCCATATATCAAACATTTCAAACATTTATTGATATTCAATAAAAATATATTGACTTTCAATCATATAAATGCTATATTGGGGGCACTGAAAAGGCTCGCAAGAAAAAGACACAGGTAAAGCAAAGCCAGGAAACAGAGAAAAGAAAGAAGGAAAAGCAGTGGCTAACGAAATCATCCCGGAAACCGGGGACAAAACCGCAGGCAGAAAAGAGCCGGAAACAAAATCCAGAATATGGTCAAAACATCCCTGTCTGACCCTGGCCCTGTTGACACCGCTGGCAGGAATAGTAGTTGTGGTGCTGTGGACGCTGGCGGTGGAACGCGATCTAGATGATCTGCTTGAACTTATCATGCTGGGATCCCTTGGCGCCGGCTGTTTAGTCTTTCCCTGGATAATAACAGCGGCGGAAATATATCTGGCAATAAGGGGACATGGCCGTGAGGAGACTTACAGAAGGGGACGGGGTTTTGATGTGGCGGCAATTCCGCTGGGAGTACTATACAGTATTATTTATCTGGAAGTATTCTACAGCGTAGAGTTTGGAAAAAACTGGAATGAGGTCCTGTACAACGCCGAGACCCACACGCCCATTTTTACCCACTATGCCCCCACCATATGGATACTGGCTCTGGTGGGATACGTCGGCTATTTGACCCTGAACTTTTTCGCCTCTCCAAAAAAGACGCCGCCCCTCATACCGGTGCTGGGGATGGCGGCAATGTATCTGGGAACGGCAGAAAGCATTCTCTGGGGCATACAGGTATATCCTCCGGATTCTCCACAGCATTCGTTTATGGATATCTACCTGCTCCTGTTTCCACTGAACTGTGTGATCATCACCGCCAGAACAGTGCGCCACAAAGTATGGGAATGGGAACAGTATCCTCATTGGAACCAGGAAGAACACTCATGGCTGCAGATCTGCAATCGGCTTTTGATGCGCTCAAGGCGCTGGCCCTTCGCCGCGTTTATGCTGATGTGGCCGCTGTTAGGCATTCTGATTGTGCTGCTGCTTTTGGCGGGACAAAGACCGGATGCCGTCATAAAGGCTTTCACGGAGACGGCGCAGTGGAACCTCTCGCAGCGAGTGGCGCCTCAGAACATTTACTATGACGAACATTACCTCTGTACCGTGGCCGCAGGCGGGCATAAAAATATTGTGAAGCCCCAGCGTCTCGGGGTAAGGCACGGTCATGAAGTGATTGTGAACAGACAACTCTGTGTGGCAAACGCTTTCGAACAAATATTGGAGGAAAAAACGCCGGGATTTCACAAGGTGATAAGGTATGTGTATGACACCTGCGGTTTCCCGGTAGCAAAGCTGATCCGCTCCAGATACACGGCCGATCTGATCTACTTTCTGATGAAACCTCTGGAATGGTTTTTTCTGATTGTGTTGTATCTGGTGGATACAAATCCCGAAAACCGCATTGCGCTTCAGTACACCGGAAAGGGTCTGCAGGATTTCCCCGGCGCAGCCACTCCTGTCCCTGATCCCGTCACGATAACGGCTCCAGCCCCAGATGCCGATAGGCGCACTCCGTTACCACCCGGCCCCGGGGGGTGCGGTTGATCAGGCCGTTTTTCAGCAGGTAGGGCTCCACCACATCCTCGATGGTTCCGGCATCCTCCCCGATGGCGGCGGCCAGAGTGTCCAGTCCCACCGGGCCCCCCGGGAACTTCTCAATCATGGTATTTAAGATATTGCGGTCAATATGGTCCAGCCCCAGCTTGTCCACATCCATCAGATCCAGGGCCTCCCGGGCCACTTCTTCGGTGATTCTGCCGTCATACTTTACTTGGGCAAAATCCCGGACCCGCTTCAGTATCCGGTTGGCCAGTCTGGGGGTGCCCCGGCTGCGGCGGGCCAGCTCTACCGCGCCCTTCTCATCGATCTCCACTCCCAACACCCTGGCGGAATGTCGTATAATCAGCTTCAGTTCTTCGACAGAATAAAATTCCAGATGATGAATCATGCCGAAGCGGTCCCGCAGCGGAGCCGTCAAAAGCCCCACCCTGGTGGTGGCTCCCACCAAAGTGAATCTGGGCAGATCCAGACGCACGGATCGGGCTGTGGGCCCCTTGCCGATCATCACATCAATGCAGTAATCCTCCATGGCGGGATACAACACCTCCTCCACCTGGCGGCTCAAGCGGTGAATCTCGTCAACAAACAGAAGATCCCCCTCTTCCAGATTATTCAGAATAGCGGCAAGTTCCCCCGGCTTCTCAATAGCAGGGCCGCTGGTCACTTTCAAATGCACCCCCATCTCATTGGCAATAATAGCGGCCAGGGTGGTCTTGCCCAGTCCCGGAGGGCCGTAAAACAGCACATGATCCAGGGCGTCTCCCCTCTGCCTGGCCGCCTCTATATATATTTTCAGGGTTTGTTTTACCTTGGACTGCCCGATATAATCCTCAAGTACCTGGGGCCGCAGGGAACCTTCGATCTTCACGTCCTCCTCAGTCAGGTTGGTCTCTATCATTCTCTTTGCCATATTTAATATTTACCTCTGTCTAAAACATCTTCTTAAGCGCCTGCTTTAACAGTGCGGAGGAATCCAGTCTGTCCGCTCCTTCCACCTGGCTGACCGCCTTCATGGCCTCGGTCTGCCCGTAGCCCAGCGCCACCAGAGCCTCCACTGCCTCCCGCTTGCCGGGATGGTCCATGACGGCTCCTGTCCCTGTCTCGTTCCCATAGACAGCCGCTTCCCTCGAAATATCGGCGGTCTCAAAATCTAGCTTGTCCTTCAGCTCCAGCACCAGCCGCTCCGCCGTGCGCTTGCCGATGCCGGGAGCCTTGGAAATTGCCTTCACATCCTGGGCCAGAATCGCAAAGCGCAGCTGATCTCCGTCCATCACGGACAGCAGGCCCAGCGCCCCTTTGGGACCGATGCCGCTGACGGTGATACACCGCTTAAACATCTCCAAATCCCCTTTGGACAGGAAGCCATAGAGCCAGAACGCGTCCTCCCGGACGCTGGTATAGGTGTACAGCTTAGCCTCCTGCCCTATCCCCGGCATCCTGGCTGCCGTCTGCGCTGAAATATGAATATTCATCCCCACATCATGCACATCTATGACACAGCAATCCTGTGCTATATCCGCAACAATTCCCTTTACATAAGCAAACATAGGCTCCCCCTTCCCAAACCAGAATCAAACAATTTACGAAAGCTTTGTAATTGACAGTAGGATTACCACCGCTGACAGAACCGCCAAAAATGCCAGCAAAGCTATACATCCCACTTTTATAAACCTTCTACACGCATTTCTTTCAAACACAAAATAAAGCGCTCCACCGATCAGCAGCCATATAATGAATGTTTTAATATCATTTAATACAAAATCCTGCAATCCCCAGTTTTCATATCTCCTGAAATTGGGATCTGAGGGATCATCATAGGCTATGTACGCAGTGAATGTACTGAGCAAAGCGGAAACCACATAAAATATAGAGCAGGGAAATATCCACCAGAACCTTAAAGTATTCTTCCGTATTCTATCCCAGGTCAGCACAATACCCGAAAAAACAGAGAGAAAAAATAACCCTATATAGAGAGCATTCATAATTGCTGCATAGGTTTCAATACTCATATAAAATTACTCACAATCTGTTTCATATAGTCCAAATCCTGTTTGAAGTTTGCTTATCCATTCTATCATAGCAGAACATATGTTTCAAGTGCTTTCTTTTATTGTGCTATTTTCTGCTACGTTCGATCTATGGTTCTATTTATTTCGCCTTCTGCCGCCGTATCCTGCCATATACCACCAGGAAGCACAACAGATGCGCCGCAAAAGTCAGCCCCCAGCTGATAGGATAGGACACATACAGTATCTCCAGGCTGTGATGAGCTTTGAAGATGGTCATGATCCACACTATCCGAAACAGGCAGGCCCCGGTCAGAGATACCAGCATGGGCATAATGCTGTAGCCCATACCCCGAAGCGACCCCACCATCACATCCATCATGCCGCACAGGGCGTAGGTAATACAGATGTAGGAAAGACGCAGCATTCCATATTGAATCACCTCCGGGTCAGGAGAGTAGAGTTTTAGCAAGGTTCCCCCCGCCAGATAAACCCCGGTGCCCATAAGCACACCCACCACAATGACACAGCCCTGGCAGATCAGCAGAATTTTTCCCATCCGTTTATACTGTTTCGCGCCGTAATTCTGCCCGGTGAAGCTGATGCAGGTCTGGTGCAGGGCATGCATGGCCGGGTAGACAAAGCCCGCCAGGTTCTGAGC
>CAMWTF010000211.1 GCA_947177105.1 uncultured Lachnospiraceae bacterium
TGACCAGGTGTCCGCTGGCCTCCATGAGAACAGTTTCCGCTTTCTCGTCCGTATTTACGGTAAGTATCCCCTCTTCCAGCCATGTGACCATTCTTCCCAAAAATTCATCCATGCTGTACGCCAGCAGATAAGTTCTGTTGCAGTCATAGTCCAAAGCCACAATCTGTCCGTATTTTCCCTCCGGTGCCGGGGACAGATCCACCACAAGAAACGCCCGGCTGCTGTCAAAAGCAAAGGGAATATAGCAGAGTTCGGACAGGGGCTCCTCCTTTAATGCCCTGGTCCCCATCGCTGTCAGTTCCTCATCCACTCCCTTGAAAAATTCATACTCATAAAGTACGCTCTTCAGCGGAAGAAATGTAAATCCCGCCATAAATCCGGTTTCTCTCTGATCCTCTCCGTCAAAGGAAAGGTAGAGTTCTCTGAACTCCTCCGGAAGCGTATGACCCGTCTTTTCTTCCAGCCTGGCAAGTTCCGCCTCATCCGCACCGGCGTTTAGACGTTCCCGGATACCGGGTAACGCTGCCTCCAGTTTCAACAGGTATTTTTCCATATTTTTCATATTGTAAGACACCTCTCTGATTTATTTCCCAGCACTCGCAGAATCTCTGATACGCGTTGGGGAACTCAATTCGTCAATTGGGACATCTTCATAGGTTTATTTTGCATGGTTTCCTTGAAAATGTCAAGGCGAATCAAGAGGCAGGAATTTTCTGTCCGCTTAACCAGCTATTTTTATCCTATGGGTAATCTCTTTCTGGCAAGCCACAAAAAAGCGACTAAGATCATGCATTCCACAACCAGAATCACGGTGATGTGTGTGACTATTCCTTTTACAAAAAGAATCATAAATACCTCCGCCGACAGGGCTGCAAAACAGAGGCTGTTCGTTATATAGTCCGTGATTGCGCTGCTGTACAGAGTGCTGCGCTTTATCCGTGTGTCAATAATGGGCCGCAGCAGAAACCGGATAACCACACAGGCCGCCGGATACGCAAGGACGGTTCGCCTGTCCGCAAAGGATACAGCCTCGCCGCCGCTCCACTGAACCGGTATTTGCTCCGGCAGAAACCACAGGGCACACAGGGCAATCAACAGACTTGCGGCCGTGAACAAAATCCAGGCTGTCTTCCCTCCCCATACAGAGATGAAACCGATGGAATCCAGTCTTAAAATCTGCCGGTTCTTTTGCCAATATTCTTCCGGATCGCTTATATACCTGTTTATCTGAAGATCCTCGTAGTCGATTTTACCCTGGGACAGAAGCATTTCGCACATCCTCCTGGCATTTTGCAGTTCGGATATCTGCCGCTCCAGCAGGGGAATCTGCTTTTGTATTATCTCATATAAGTCCGCCTGCCTCTCCACGATTCTGCGGATATCCTCGATGGAGATACCCAGTGTGCGCAGGTAGGCAATCTTTTGAAGTTCCCCGATGTCCTTCTCCGAATAGTCCCTGTAACTGTTGCCTGCATTCCGCCTGGGCTTTACCAGTCCCTCTTTCTCGTAAAAACGTATATTGGATCGTGATAAGCCTGTCTGCTCCTCTGCTTCTTTTATAGTCATATGTCTGCCTCCCTGGATTATATTTTCCCCAATAATAAAGTATAAACCAGGTTTACAGTCAAGAGATTTCTGCTCCATTCACAATTCTTATCCCCCGGCCTCCGCCAGGCATAATTTCTCCTATCGCCGTCAACCGTTCTGCTGTCTTTATGTCTCTCTTCCTGACGGCTGTCTGCCTCCAGCCAATTCATAATAGAATATGTACTGCTGCAGCACCCCCTGACAGCCCTCGTAGCGCTCCATGGGAAAACCTTCCTTATAATGAGTTTCCATGGCCTGCCGGATGTGAGTGTCCACCGGAAATGCCTCCAGATGGTGCAGCGCAAAGAGACAGATGCAGTCCGCTACTTTTTCCCCCACACCGTACAATTTCAGCAGTTCCTCTTTGGCCTTTGGATAGGGGAGTCTGGGAATCGCCTCCAGGTCGCATTCCCCGCCAGCCACGTTTCGGGCGGTGCGCACCACATACTTACTGCGGTAGCCAAGATTACATGCCATCAAAGCGTCCTCCGGGAGGACGGCCAGCGCCTGGGGCGTGGGGAAGGCATGGTATATCTGCCCTTGGCTGCTCTCCAGCTTTTCCCCATAGCTTGCGCAGATATTTTCTATGCATCTGCGAATCCGTATGATATTGTTCTGCTGGGAAATCAGGAAGGAGACAATCATCTCCCACAGATCCTGCCGCAGTATCCTGATTCCTGCGCCAAACTCCGTCGCGTTTCTAAGATAGCTGTCCCCCCGGGCTACCTTGCCTATATAGGAGCCGTAATCTGTACCCAGGTCAAAATATTCTTTCCAGAAATTTTCAAATTCCTCCTCGCCGCAGTCAAAAACGCATTTCTGTCCCTGCTGCTCCATTTCCAGATAGCGTCTCCCGGCAATGACGCTGTACCGGTTTTCGCCCTTGGCCTTCATGCGGAAACACTGTCCCGATTGGCAGATCTGAGCCAGGTTAAAATGGTCTATTGTACGCTCTGTCATATGAAAATTACCTGCTTTCGCTCTTTATATATTTCCACCTTTTCCCTTCTATTCCTGCACTAGCTGCAGATCATAGAGCTTCTTGTAAAGTCCGTTCTGGGCCAGCAGTTCCTGGTGACTGCCGGACTCCCGGATGCGGCCGTGATGCAGGACTATAATCTTGTCCGCATGTTGGATCGTGGACAGCCTGTGGGCTACCATGATGGTGGTGCGGTCCTTCATCAGCGCAGACAGGGCCTGGGTAATCAGGCTCTCCGTCTCGGTGTCGATGTTGGCCGTGGCCTCGTCCAGCACCAGGATCCGGGGCTCATAGGCCAGAGTCCGGGCAAAGGAGATCAGCTGCCGCTGTCCTGCGGAAAGAGTGCTGCCCCGCTCCGTCACCGGCGCGTCATAGCCGCCGGGCATTTTCTCGATAAAGGTGTCCGCATGGACCGTCCGGGCCGCACGGATCACATCCTCCCGGCTGATATCCTCGTTATCTAAGGAAATATTGCTCTTGATATCGCCGGTAAAGAGGAACACGTCCTGCTGTACCTGGCCGATGGCCCGGCGCAGCTGGGCTTTGTCGATCTCCTTGATGTTGACGCCGTCTATCAGAATCTCGCCCTTCTGTATATCAAAATATCTGCCGATGAGATTCAGGATGGAGGTCTTGCCCGCCCCGGTGGCGCCCACAAAAGCCACTTTCTCCCCGGGATGGATCACAAAACTCACATCCTTTAAGATATAGTCTTCCTTCTCATAGGCAAACCACACATGCTTAAACTCAATGCGGCCCTGGATGCTCACCTCTATGGGCCGGGGCGGGTTCACAATCTGGGGCGCCTCGTCCAATATGGAGAAAACCTTCTCCGCGGAGGCCAGGGAGGACTGCAAAGTGCCGAACTGCTCCGCCAGTTCCTGAATCGGCTCAAAGAAAGAGCTGATATAGGTGATAAAAATAAACAGCGTTCCCAGGGACAGACTGCCTCCCAGCACGGAATGGCTTCCGGTTCCAATCACAATCACCATGGCGATGATGGAAAGAAAGTAAATGCTGGGACGGAAGATGGCAAAAGTCATGACCTCCCGCCAGTTTGCCTTAAACAGCTCCTGGGATTTTTTCTCAAATTCCTCGTACTTTTCCTGCTCCCTGACAAACACCTGGATTAGCCTCATGCCGGAGATATGCTCGGAGAGGAAGGTATTCAGCTCCGTGATCTTGTTGCGGGTGATCTGGTAGGCTTTACGGGAGTAGAAGCGGAACACAAAGGTCAGCGCTCCCACCACCGGCAGCAGCACAAAGGACACCAGCGTCATGCGCACACTGATGGACAGCATCACCACCGCATAGCCCAGGATTTTTACAACGTTTTTAAAAAGCTTCACCAAAATGGTGGTAAACATTTCATTCACTGCCTCCGTGTCATTGCTGACGCGGGTCACCAGCTTACCCACCGGGGTAGTGTTGAAAAAGCTCAGAGACAGGCTGTGGATATGGGAAAAGACCTGCTCCCTCATGCGGAAGATGATGTTCTGCCCCATCTTCTGGAGCATCCAGGTATCCACCGCGTTCAGCACAAAGCCCAGCGCCATCATCAGCAGGTACAGCCCCGCCGCGTAGAGTATGCCGGTGAAATCATATCGCCGCAGGGCCTTCAGCTGTTCCCTGTCAAGGCGGGGGGCCCCCGCGTCCACATAGGTCTGTATCAGTTCCGGACCGCCCTCCGTCAGGGCCGCGCTCTCGGCGGCGGTCAGCCCTTCCGCCATATAATAGTGATCCTCATAGAGAAACAGTTGGTAATAAGCTTCGCTGTCCCGGGATATTGGGAGCAGGCCATCCTCTGGCTGAACATCCTGTGGCTGACTGCTTTGCCGATTCACTCTGACCAGCCATATATCTCCATAGGGTACGGCCTCCCTGGTTCCTTCCGTTGTCACCTGGAAGGGCTGATAGTATCCGTTGATATAGTGGTCAATGGCATCGCCGATGATGATGGGACGGTACAGCTCCACCACGATGATAAACAGCACCAGGATCGTGGCGATGGTCATGGTCCACTTGTGAGGCTTAAGGTATGTCAATAGTCTGCGCATATTACTCCGCCTCCTTTCCCGGTGCCGGGACCGCTGCCGATGTGTTTTCCCCCTGGGGCGGCGGTGCCGCCTGGCCGATTACATGCATTGTCTCCTCCGCAGCCGAATCGTCCCCATATTCCCTGTGCAGCGCCGCTCTCTGTTCGCCCATGGCGGCTTCCAGCTGCTGCTTCTCAAACATCTCGTAGTAGATGCCCCTCTGTTCCATAAGACGGGCATGGTTGCCCACCTCCGCGGCCCGGCCCTCATCCAACACCAGAATTACGTCCGCGTGTTGGATCGTGGATATTCTGTGAGCAATCAGAATCGTGGTCTTCCCCTGGCGGTTCTCCCGCAGGTTCCGCAGCAGCTGCTCCTCCGTGTCCGTGTCCACCGCAGACAACGCATCATCCAGAATCAGTATGGGAGCATCTTTCATCAGCGCTCTGGCGATGGAACTGCGCTGCTTCTGTCCGCCGGAGAGAGTCACTCCCCTCTCCCCCACCATAGTATCATATTTATCAGGAAATTCCCTTATGCTGTCATGGATACAGGCGGCC